>WFXK01000309.1 GCA_015490695.1 Bacteroidota bacterium
CCTTTATCACAAGAACAAATGCATAGGATTGCGGCAGAAGTGGGTAGCGATGTCCCTTTTTTTCTTTATGAGCGTCCAATGTTAGGGACAGGAAGGGGAACGACATTAAAACCTGTGAAGGATGTATTAGCATCTTATCGTTTGGTGATTATTCAGCCGCCTTTACAGATTTCAACGGCATGGGCTTATGCTCAATATGCGCGATATGGGGTTTATAAAAAACGCCCTGCCTTAGAGCAATTACTTCAGATGCCTATAACAGCGTGGCGTTATTGTATTGAAAACGACCTTGAAGTGCCTGTGTTAAAAACGTATCAGCGATTAAGGCGTTTAAAACTTCAGCTTTATAGCGAAGGGGCTTTATATGCCGCTATGAGTGGTAGCGGCAGCGCCCTCTTTGGCATCTTCCCTAAGTAGTAGCCTCTTTAAGACGAATTAAATAAAACATCGCATAATTCAAAATATCTCTCCACTGGTCTTTGATGGTTGCTTTATCGGCATGGTTGTTTAGTAATTTCTTTAGTCGCTCTAATCGGGAGAGAATGATGTCTGTGAACGAAAACACATGCATTTGGCGCCAAGCATCGCCGTAATCGGTATTTTTTTGTTGCATTAAATCTAAAGTTTGTTGCCATTGCTGTTCGTAATGATCAAGTGCTTGAGTTTCATCTTTTATGGAAGCATTATCTAACAGGATTAAAGCAATAAGGCAATAGTTAACAATGCCTATGAGGTCCTCTTCTATGGTTTCTGGAGTATGTTGTTTTTGGGTTTCTTCAATCGTTCGGATTCGGTTTGCTTTGATAAACACTTGGTCAACGATAGTGATAGGTCTAAAGTGTTTCCATGAAACACCGTATTGTTGTAGTTTTTTCTTAAAGATTTCATGGGCTTGTTTTTGGATGGAGCGGTAAGCGCTCAGCGTAGCATCCATAGAGAAAGCGAAGGTAGTAAAAGTTTTATAGAAGGAACTTATAAACTTATACGTCTACACAAAAAGCCTTTGTCAGAAAGCACCGTGTTATAGCCATTTGATAATTATTACTTCGGTCGTCAGTAAGCATAGTGCTAATATTAAGAAGTAACGCCATAGGGGTGTACCTGCGCTGTGGGTTTTAATGTGATGCTGGAGAACCTGCTCTTCACTGCTTAACAGAGTGATAGGTAATTGTTTTTTGTCAATGGTTTCTTTTAAATCTGTTGTAGTGGCAAATTGCAATAAAGATTCTTCATGGGAAGGGTTGATGGCGATGTAGCGATAGGTGTGTCCTTGTTGGTCATGTAACCAATAAACCCCTTGGGCTATGTTTGCAGGCAGATGCATTTGTTTATAGGCTCCTCGTTGCTGTTGCGGAGGAATGAAATGTAGACTGTCCTTAGGAAGCACCCGAGTAAGGTGAAGCACTGTACCGCTTTTTGCTGCGATGTTCAAAGGGGTTGAAAAAGGTGGAGTGAGCGCAATCCACTCCGGTGCGCTCTGTGTGCTCCAAACCAATGCCCTGTGAATCAAAGGAACAAATAAACTTTGTTGGGCTAAATCACTCCATCGTTCTGCTCTGCTGGTGTATAAAAATACGTGTCCCTTGTCCCAACGAAAATGAAGCAAAAAAGGTGCATTAGAACGAAACTTTAATAGCACTTCGTAAGGATGTTGTAAAGAAGGTACAATGGACAAATAACGATACACCGTAGGGGATTCTATGGCTACTTGTGCTCTTCTTGGTTTTTCAAAAATGCCTTTGAAGAAAGGATGTTGTAAGTCGGGCATTGCTAAGGTGTAACCTTGAGTGCTTTGCATAAGAGAGTCCCTGCTCCCTAAGCCTAAATGGGCTAAAAATGCATCAAAATGCTCGCTTTCTTCAGGGAAGCAAATTAAACCATTGCCTTCCTTTAACCATTCTTTTAATTGGCGAATTAGCGCATCACTCCAATGGGGAATGGCATCTAAAATAATCCCAGAAAAATCACTTAAACGTAAACGAGAAAGTTGCCGAACTTCTACGAAATCTACTTCAAAATGGTCCTTGAATACTTTTTCAAAGAGTACTTTCCAATGGCGTGCTACTTTTTCTCTATAGCAAAAAATGATTTTAGGTTTTTCTTTGACTTCAAAAGCGATATAATAGCGGTTGTCAAAAGTTACTTGGGGGTCTTTAACGCTTAAATAACCGATATACCAGCCTGGCTGCGTAACAGAAAAATGAAGTACTTGCTCTTTAAGTTGTGCACTTTCTAATTGGAGCGTTTTAGAGGCTTCTACTTTGTTATTTAAAACTAAAGTAACAGGCAGCGAAGGGATGGTTTGTACTCCTGTGTTATGAACAGTAACTTTAAGCCGAATAGGGAAATGGACTTGTAAAAAAGGTTCCATTAAGGTTGCCGATTGAATGTATTGGTTCGCAAGGGTTTTGCTTCCTATTTTTATCCATCGGATTTTGTAGGTGTCTAAGGAAGGTAATAAAGTGGGTTGTAGACTATCGGGTTTCAAGGTGGCGGTTTGGAAGTCGCTGATGAAATAGGTTTCTTTAATGCTTTGAGGGGGTACTTTGCCGTAGAACATGGGAAGTTTTTCAAGAAGGCTTTGTAGCGTAGGCGAACGAGGAGAAGGCTCAATGCTTTGTAAACGTTTCAAGGCTTGTTCTTTGCTGTAGAAGCGCCGATAGCCTTGCGGACGAGAAAAAGGAAGGACTAAAAAGCGGGTTGTAATAGGATAAGCACTAATGATACGTTCTGCGATGTTTTTTGCTTGTTGTAGTAAAGCCCCATAGGCGTCGCCTGCGGTCATGCTAAGGGAATTATCTATAAGGATTAAAACAAAGCGCTGTAGTGATGCCGCTTGTGAACGTAGTTGAACAGGTTCAGCAAACAGAGCAACCAGCGTTAAGATGAGTAGTATCCGATTAAGCAGCAAAAGGTAATCTTTTAATCGCCGTTTCCTTTGAACCTGTTCTGCAATGCGTTTCAATAAAATAACGTTGCTAAAGAGGATTTTTTTCGGTTTGTGGAAATGAATGAGGTGGATGATGATAGGGATAAGCGCTGCGAAAGCGAACCACCAAACTTCGGGATGGAGGAAAGTCATGTTTGTAAAAGGCTTTTTGCGTTTTCTATAGCGGCTTTAGAGAGGGTTCCACCAAGGAGCCGGGCAATCTCCTCTATGCGCTGCTGAGGCGTCTCCAAAGGTTTAATCAAAGTCGCACCTTTTTCTTTGGTAATAACAAAATGTTTTCCTTTTCGGCTGGCTAACTGCGGTAGGTGCGTAATGGCGATAATCTGCTTATGTTGCGCTAAACGCTCTATGGTCCGAGCCACTTGCATGGCTGTAATCCCACTAATGCCTGTGTCCACTTCGTCTAAAATCAACAAGCGGGCTTGTAGGCTTTGAGCAAGAATGACTTTTAAGGCTAATAAAATCCGAGAGCGTTCACCCCCTGAGGCTACCGCATCTAAAGTCCCCGCAGGCAAAGAAGGATGGGTGCGAACCTTAAAAACAACTTTGTTTATTCCCTTTTTATTACAAAAACCTTCTTTAATCTTTGTACCGCTTTCTAAACGTTGTAAATCAATAAAAAACTCCGCGTCTTTTAAGTTCAGGAACACTAATTGCTCGTTTACAGCACTTTGTAATGCTTTAGCTGCTTCTAATCGTTTTTTTTCTATGGTTAAAGCCAAATCCCATAAACGCTCCTCTATGGTTTTTAACTCAGATTGTAATTGTTCCAATTGTTCTTGTTTTGTTTCAAGTGACTGAAGTTGTTCCGTTATAGCATGAAACTTTTCTTTTAGGGCGTCAACGGAAGCTACTCGGTATTTTCGCATTAAGTCTTGAAGTTTATCGTATTGTTCTTGTAGCGTTTTTAGTCGTTCTGGGTCGCTTTCTAAGTTTTGTGCTGTTTGGGCTAATTGGTTTGCAATCCATTTTAGTTGTTCTGTAATGGTTTCTAATTGTTCATGGACTTCGTCTATTGTTGGCACTTCTTCAATAAGTCGTCGTATTTGACTAATTTGTTCAATCACAGCACCCTCTTGTTCATAAAGCCAACGATAAGCATCCCATAATTTTTGTTGGTACAATTCCCTACGGGAAAGTAAAGTCAATTCTTTTTCTAAGGCATCAAAGTCTATTTCGTCTAAGTGGGCTTGTTGTAGTTCTTGCCATTGGAATTGTAGTAGGTCGTAACGCTCTTGTGTAGATTGAATTTGTTGTGTTAGTGTTTCAACTTTTGTTTTGAGTTGTTCGTATTCATCAAAGATTTTTGCAAATAGTTCTAAGTTGTCTTTTAAGTTAGCGAAGCTGTCTAATAATCGGAGTTGGTAAGGGGCTTTTAGCAGTTCGTGGCTTTCGTGTTGACTATGGATTTCTATATAAGGTTGTAGTAGTTCTTTTAGGAGGGATTGGCTTATGGGGGTGTCGTTTAGGAAGCATCGGCTACGTTGTTCATGAATCCATTCTCTACGAAGGATTAAAATATCGTCTTCTATGTCGTAGTGGGAAGCAAGGTGTTGTTGTAGGTGTTGTTTTAGGGGTTTATCTAATCGGAAGTAACCTTCAAGGATGGTTCCTGTTTGTGCGGGGAATTTGATGCGTTCACCTAAGAGCGCGCGGATAGCCCCAACGACTAAGGATTTTCCTGTTCCTGTTTCACCTGTTAAAAGGTTTAGTCCGGGTTCAAAAGTTAAGGTTTCTTCTTTGATTAGAAGGAAGTTTTTAATGTAGAGTTTTTGAAGCATTTAGCGGCGGCGTTTTTTTTGTTTAGCAGCAGCAATCAACGATTTACACTCTTGCAATGACAACGATTGAGGGTCCTTCCCCTTCGGAATGGCAATATTACGATTTTGATAACGAATATAAGGACCATAGCGTCCTTTTAAGATAGCAATGCCTTCTTCTTCAAAGGTTTTAATCACGTTGTTTTTTGCTGCTTGTTGTTGTTCTATCCATGTTTGTGCGTCTTGCAGGGAGAAGTTCAATGGGTTTTTGTTCTTAGGGAAGGGGTAGGTTTTATCGCCGTGTTTTAGGTAAAAGCCGTAGCGTCCCCAATGTAGGGTGATGGGTTGGTCTTGGTAGTTTCCCAGTTTTATAGGTAAAGAGAGCAGAAACAGGGCTTCTTCCAAGGAGATGCTTTCAATATTCCATTGTTTTGGGAGGGAGATGGTTCGTTTTTGCGGGTCGTCCTCTTCACCAAGCCGCAAATAAGCCCCAAAACGCCCATAGCACGCATAAACAGGCTTTTGACTACGAGGGTCTGTTCCTAATAAAATTGCTACTTTTCTACGTGCTGCTTCTCGGATAACTTGTTCTACTTTCTCATGGAAGGGGGTATAGAACGCTTGTAACATCCGTTGCCACTGCAATTGCCCTTGAGCAATCTTATCAAATTGCTCTTCTACTTGAGCCGTAAAATGATAATCCATAATATCAGGAAAAAACTCCATTAGAAAGTCTGTAACAATCATGCCTAAGTTAGTTGGAAAGAGTTTATTGCGTTCGGTGCCGAAGGTTTCTTCTTCTTGTTTTACCTGTACACCCTCTTTTGGAGAGAAAAGATAAATTTTTACGTTTCTTTTTTTTCCTTCTCTGCTTTCTTTGACGACGTAGCCTCGTTGTTGTATGGTAGCGATAATAGGAGCATAGGTAGAAGGACGTCCAATACCTAATTGTTCCAGTTTTCTGACTAAGGTTCCTTCGCTGTAGCGTGCTGGGGGTTTGGTGTATTGTTGACGTGCTTGGAATTGTTCTAAGGTAACTTTATCACCTTTTTTTAACGGAGGAAGCAAAATGTCTTCTTTTTGTTCTATAGGGTAGACTTTCAAAAAGCCGTCAAATCGGATGATTTCTCCTTCGGCGATGAAGGGGAAAGGGGCGTTGGGATAGGTGATGGTTACAATGGTTTTATCTATTTGGGCTGCTGCCATCTGGGAAGCGATGGTTCGGCGCCAAATAAGGGTATAAAGCTTTTGTGCTTGTTGTGATAGAGGTACTTGGGTTCGGGTCATATCGGTCGGACGAATCGCTTCATGTGCCTCCTGTGCTAAACGGCTTTTAACTTGATAATCACGGCGTTCGTAGTATTTTTTACCGTATTGTTTGTAAATTACTTTTTTTATTTGTTGGTGTGCTTGTTCTGAAAGGTGGACAGAGTCGGTTCGCATGTAGGTGATGTAGCCTTCTTCGTAGAGCTGTTGTGCTAAGCGCATAGTAAGGCTAACAGGAAAACCAAGACGTTGTGCTGCTTCCTGCTGTAAAGTAGAGGTGATAAACGGCGCAGGAGGACGACGAGTACTCCGCTTTTGCTCTACCTCTAGTATATGAAACTCTGTAGTTTGTTGCAATAGCTGTAATAGCTGTTTTAATTGCTCTTCATTTAAGCGTTCTTTAATTTTTGCAGAAAATGTTTCTTGTTGGAAGCGAAATTGGGCTTTTGCACTAAAATAGCTTTGGGGTTGGAAACTTAAAATTTCTCTTTCTCGTTCTACAATCAGTCGTACAGCAACGGATTGTACTCTACCCGCGGATAGTCCTTGTTTTAGTTTTCTCCATAGTAGGGGGGAGAGTTCATAACCGACTAAGCGGTCTAAGATTCTACGGGCTTGTTGTGCATGGACTAAATCCATATCTATAGAACGTGGTGCTGCAACCGCTTCTTCAATAGCTTGTTGGGTGATTTCATGAAAGACAATACGTTTCACCAAGTCAGGAGAAAGGTTTAATACTTGTGTTAAGTGCCAGGAGATGGCTTCACCTTCTCTGTCGGCATCGGTGGCTAACCAGACTTCTTTTGCCTCTTTGGCTAATTTACGTAATTGTGCAACAACTTTCCGTTTCTCTTTTGGAATTTCATATTTAGGCTGGAAACCATTTTGAACATCTACAGCTAATTCTTTTTCTGGCAAGTCTCTTATGTGTCCGTAGGATGCTGCTACGGTCAAATCTCGTCCTTTGAAACATTTTTTTAAGTATTTCTGTAGGGTTTTTGCTTTAGCAGGCGATTCTACAATGAATAATGTTTTCATACAGCGAGGCAAAACTATGAAAAAGGGGAGGAAAGAGCACTTTCCTCCCCCAAGGGGGCTGCAACTTACTTGGAGCGGCGCTACTATGAGGGGCTAAGGGCTTTATCGTGGTCCCTTGTACTCATCCTTTGCAATTACAAAAATAACCTGATAACTACCCTTTGCCTTGGAAATTTTTCTTCAAAAGTTACTCCAGAGAGGGGTAAATTTGGAATTGAGATAGTTAGCAATTTGTTCTGAATCAATGACTTATAAGATTTTAAGCGGTTACAGATGAACTCCTATTTTTTGCTTGATTGCGAAAATTTTGTAATTTTGCGGCTCGGTTGGTACGGTAGCTCAGTTGGTAGAGCACTGGACTGAAAATCCAGGGGTCGGCGGTTCGATTCCGCCCCGTACCACGCTTATGCTATTCGGCTAAATGTTCTAACTCCCAGCCGTGGAGCTATCTTAAAGAAGAGATAGCTAGTGTGTTCTTAATCATATGTTCGATTTTACAACCTCCGAAACCAGTGTTAAAAAAGCTTTTACCCACATCCTAATAAGCGTCATCTCGGGCGTTTTAGTCGCCCTTATCGTCCAATGGCTTTTTAGACGATAACGTTTTCGCTATGAATTTCGTAGCTTTGCATAGTGAACCCCTGTGCGCATGGTGGTGGTTAGCCTTCCTTGCAGCAGGGGTGATTGCTGGTGTGTTTGGATTAACTGAAAAGTCAAAGAATATGCCCAAAGAAAAAGAGAAGGAAAAAAATTTGCCGCAAGTTGCAACAGGCGGCGGAGGCAACGAAGGTAACAGGGGTAATGGCGACAACCCCTTCGAGGAGTTGAAAAGGATGATGTTAGAAACACAGCAACAATTGAAAGAAACACGACAACATTTAGAAAAGCGAATAGATGACTTGGCAGTACAGCAGCAGAAAATGCAAGAGCAAATGGAAGGCTTGACGACAAAAGTGGAAGGCTTGGCAACGCAAGTAGGCGATATAAATAGGAAATTAGGGGAATTGTCTGAATTTTTCGCTTTACCTGCAGTAGAAAATTTCCTTAAAGAAAATGATTATTCTATAGAGCATTTTAGTGGTAATGTCCTTTTGAAAAGCCCCAACGAAAAAGACCCCTTAGGAGAATTGGACTTTTTTGCCGTAGTCAAAAAGAATGGCGCTTATAAAATCATCTTAGGAGAAGTAAAAACAACCCTTGCAAAAAGCAAGCTTAAAGAGCAATACTTGGAAAAACCAAGAGGCGGAAAAAGAAAGATTGAAGGCATTGTAGAAGTGCTAAATAATATTTATAAAGGAGATTGGGGCGAGCAAAATAGAATATTAAGGATGGGATTAGAGAAGTTACCAGAGGGAATAAAAGATTTATCTCCTTACATTGAAGTGTGGGGCGTTTTTGCAACAGGTAGCAACGGAAGGACGCTAAGCAGTTTACAAAGGGCATTTTCTAATGCTGGTGTGCCGCTAAGGATTTTTAAGATAAATAACAAATACTTGTCTTTAATAGAGTTAGGAGTCAAAAAGAAAACCTCTAAAAGGAATGCTTCTAAGAAAAATCGGGATAATACTTAGCCTATTGCTTTTTCTTCAATGCAAAAGCGACCAGTCTTTAACGACTTCCACTTACGTCGTTCAGAAAGACACGACGATTTTAACTCCCATGGTGCGCATTGATACGATTACTTATTGCTATACAAGCAATAAAAAAAGAATGTTGTAGTTTTGTATTATTGATGGTAATTATTCATGTCAAAGGAATGTGCTTTAAGGTCGCGATGACCTTGGAAAGATAATTTTCCGTGTTTTTGTAAGTAAAAAGGTACGAGTCTTTCATGCTAAACTAATAGCACCACTGTTGTGTGAGATGGTGGCGCTTATGCTCTAAAATCAGGGATGCAACTGCTTCACCTGCTAAAGGTGCTAATAAAATACCGTGACGGTAAAAGCCATTAGCCATGTAGAGAGGAGTGTCTCCTATTTGGTCTATGATAGGTAGTTCCTTAGGGCTTTGTGGGCGTAGTCCGGCACCAACGCGCACCAAAGGCAGTTCGTAAATCCCAGGCACTACGGCATAAGCCCGACGTAAACAATCCATAATACCTCCAGCACTGGGCTCCTCATCATAACCCCGCATCTCTGAAGTGCTACCAACCACAACAAACCCTAAATGGTACTTAGGCACTACATAACCATTGCCTAAATGCCGACTACGAATCCGAACCACAGGACGTAGAGGAAGTATAGAAGCATCATAACGCAAAACTGCCATTTGTCCCTTCACAGGAATCATCTTAGGTACAACACCCTCCACTTCATAAACCCCTGTGCACAATAACAACCGCTCTGTCTTTATGTCAAAAGTTTCCTCTTCCTTTTTTAAATATAAGTGGAAGTGCTGTTGTTTATATTCAAAGCGCAATAGGGCGGTTTGCTCCATGAGGGTTGCTTCGCTGTGACGCTCTACATAAGTTTTTAAAGTTTGTAGTAGCAAAATGTGGTCTATTTGCACGTCTGATGGAGTGAAAGTAGCGGCAGGTACATGAGGACTTAAAGGAATATCGGTGTTTTTAGCTGGATAGTCAATCCATTCAATAGGGATGTTATATTGTTTTTGGAATTGATATAGGCGTCCTAAGTAAGGGACATCGTCTGCTTCTAAGGCGACTTCATAGGTGCCGTCGTGGTAGAGCGCATGGGCAATTCCTAAGCGCTGTAGCCACTGAGGATACTTTTCAAGGGCATAAAGACCTGCTTCAAAGATTTGCGTTTCATGGAATTCTATTTCATTGATAGGGGCGAGCATGCCTGCAGCCACATGAGACGTCCCCCATCCACAACGATGCCGCTCTATAAGCACAAGGCGCTTGACTCCCCTTTCCAATAAAAAGTAAGCTGAACTCAATCCGATGATGCCCCCGCCAATAATCCCAATAGAAAAATCCATAACGCCACAATGTTAGAAAAGTTTAGCTATCTTTGCTTGCTGCTATGAAGAAAAGAAGAATCCGCAAAGTTGCCGTCTTAGGAGCAGGAATTATGGGTTCACGTATCGCTTGTCATTTCGCTAACATCGGTGTGCAAGTCCTGCTTTTAGACCTCCCCGCAAAAGAAAACAACGACAAAAACGCTATAGTCAAAAACGCTTTAGAAAAAGCCCTTAAAAGTAAACCCTCCCCTATCTACCACCAAAATGTAACCCAACGCATCCAAATCGGAAATTACGACGACGACTTCGCAAAAATCCAAGAAGCAGACTGGGTTATAGAAGCCATCGTAGAAAACTTAGACATCAAACGACAACTATTTGAACAAGTAGAAAAATATAGAAAAAAAGGAACCTTGATCACAACAAACACCTCAGGAATTCCTATTCGTTTGTTAGCTGAAGGTAGAAGTGAAGATTTTCGTCAACATTTCTGTGGTACTCACTTTTTCAATCCACCGCGTTATTTACCCCTTTTGGAAATCATTCCTCATAAGGAAACCAAACAGGAGGTAATAGATTTTCTCATGTATTATGGCGACCTTTACTTAGGGAAACAAACAGTACTTTGTAAAGACACGCCTGCCTTTATCGCAAACCGTATAGGGATTTTTGCAATTATGCATTTGTTTCATTTGTTACCTAAGTATGGATTGAATGTTGCAGAAGTAGATCAATTAACAGGCACTTTGATTGGACATCCCAAATCAGCAACCTTTCGTACAGCGGACTTAGTTGGTTTAGATACCGCGGTTAAAGTTGCTCAAGGAATTTATCAAAGTTGCCCTGACGATGAACAAAGAGCCATTTACCAAATCCCTGATTACATTCAATACATGGTTGACCATCAACTTTGGGGCGATAAAACAGGAAAAGGATTTTATAAAAAAGAAAAACAAAATGGAAAGAGCATTATTTACATGTTTGATTTTGATAAAAAGACGTATGTAGAACGACCTAAGGTGCGTTCGGCGTTGTTAGAACAATTAAAAAACATAGATGATGTAGCACAGCGGCTTTATCAAATCGCTCGTGCAGATGAACCCTACGCTAAATTTTTGCAAGAATCTTTTTGGGGATTATTTGCCTATGTCTCTCATCGTATCCCAGAAATCGCTGACGAACTTTATAAAATTGATGATGCCTTACGTGCAGGTTTTGGTTGGAAATTAGGTCCTTTTGAGAAATGGGATGCAATTGGAGTTGCTTATGCCGTAGAACAAATGAAAAAACACGGCTATCAACCTGCAGCATGGGTAGAAACCATGTTAGAAAAGGGCTATGAAACCTTCTACACCGTGAAAAATGGACAACGTTATTATTATGACCTCCGCAAAGAAGATTATGAGCGTATTCCAGGACAAAATCATTACATCATACTCAATAATTTGCGTTCTACAAATGTTGTTTGGAAAAATAGTGGGACAACCTTATTGGATATTGGCGATGGTGTGCTTTGTTTAGAGTTCCATACGAAGATGAATACTTTGGGAGCTGAGGTGATAGAAGGTATCAACAAAGCGATTGATATTGCTGAAGCATCTTGGGAAGGTTTAGTGATTGGGAACCAAGGAGAGCATTTTTCTGCTGGAGCGAATTTGATGATGATTTTCATGATGGCAGCAGAGCAGGAGTTTGATGAATTGGAGTTTGCGGTTCGTACGTTTCAAAACACGATGATGCGGGTTCGTTATTGTGCTGTGCCTGTGGTGGTCGCTACACACGGCTATACCTTTGGTGGCGGATGTGAACTAAGTATGCATGCCGATGCCGTCCAAGCCGCAGCAGAAACCTACATGGGATTAGTAGAGGTCGGTGCAGGACTCATCCCCGCAGGCGGAGGCACCAAAGAAATGACCCTACGCTTTAGCGACTCCCTAATGAAAGGCGACGTTGAAACCAACCGCTTCAGAGAATACTTTTTAACCATCGCCCAAGCAAAAGTCTCTACTTCTGCCTTAGAAGCCTATGACTATGGTTATCTAAGAAAAGGAATAGATAACATTACAATAAACAAACAGCGATTGATTGCAGATGCGAAACGACGCGTTTTACAATTGGTTTCCTTAGGATACACACCACCAACCCCCAGAAATGATATCCATGTCATGGGTAGAGCAGGCTTAGGGATTGTAGAAGCAGGGGCAGAAGCTATGCGCTTTGCCGGCTACGCTACCGAATACGAAGCAAAAATCGCAAGGAAATTAGGTTGGGTTATGTGCGGCGGAGACCTCAGTGCAGAAAGCAAAGTCTCCGAACAATACCTCTTAGACTTAGAACGGGAAGCCTTCCTAAGCCTATGTGGTGAACCCAAAACCCTTGAACGCATGCAACACCTGCTCCAAACAGGAAAACCTCTAAGAAACTAAGTGCTTAAACTCCTATATCACCTGTTACTTACCATTCCCATCCAACAAATCGCAATGGATGAACGCTATAACCTATTTATATGGAGCGAAAAACAACTTTATAAATACTTCGCCGTCTACCACTACGACTCCATTCTAAAAGTCCAAAGTGCAGAAAACATCCCCTTCGGAGAAGAAAGCTATCTCTATCTCAGAAACCGCCAACAAATCTACCTATGTGACCCACAACATCAAAGAATCGTACTATTTAATAAAGATTTGAGGGTCGTACGGGTATTTTACTTCCCGCAAAATTTCCAGCAACGTTGGGACTTCCCTCAAGACTTCATTCCTAATCAAATGGTCATCAATGACAAAGGAGAAATTTATGTTTGGGATATTGAAAACCAACGACTTTATAAATTTGATAACTTTTGGAATCCTCTTTATGAAATTCCCCTTGAGTTAGAAGAAACCCCTTCAATTCTGGCTTATGATTATACAAAGGACGTAGTGGTTCTTATAGATAGCACAACAAAAACCTTTTATTGGATTTCAGATGCGGGAAATGTTATCATGCAACAAACGTTCCCCTCTTTTGAACAAGTGTTTTTTAAAAATAAACGTTTCTGGGCAGTTGCTGGGAAACATCTGTACTATAAAGAAATGGAACGTTTTATTCCATTTTTTTCTTTTGAGCATGCTATTGAACATTTGGCTTTAGAAGGCAACCGAATTGCTGTTGCTGATAAAACGCATTTATGGATTTATCATGTTGGTGATTAGCAATTTTGTTTAGATTTGTGCAGCAAATTTAAATTGGAGTGTGCCATGTACCCTAAAGCCTTCAAAGAGCATTTACAAAAAGAATTACAAAGCATACGGGAAGCGGGTTTGTATAAAGAAGAGCGCATTATTGCTTCTGCGCAAGGAGTAGAAATCACTTTATCGGACGGAAGAAAAGTTTTAAACTTCTGTGCTAATAATTATTTAGGCTTAAGTGCTCATCCCGAAGTGATTGAAGCCGCAAAAAAGACTTTAGAAGAACGAGGGTTCGGGATGTCTTCTGTTCGCTTTATTTGTGGTACGCAAGATATTCATAAAGAATTAGAACGTACGATTTCGGAGTTTCTACAAACTGATGATACGATTTTATACGCTGCGGCTTTTGATGCCAATGGCGGCGTTTTTGAACCCCTGTTTTCTAAAGAAGACGCTATCATCTCCGATGAATTAAATCACGCTTCTATCATTGATGGCATTCGGCTTTGTAAAGCAAGACGATTTATTTACAAACATAATGACATGGAAGATTTAGAACGATGTTTAAAAGAAGCACAGGATGCTCGCTTTAGAGTGATTGCTACCGATGGGGTGTTTTCTATGGATGGAACAATAGCGCAATTAGATAAGA
>WFXK01000310.1 GCA_015490695.1 Bacteroidota bacterium
CTTTTATTATAAGGGGGAGATGAATAATAAAGTTCTTCGGGCGATTATGAATTTAATGGCAAGGAAGCTGCGGCGTTATAAAGAACCGCAACGAAGAGTGCGCCAAATCAATAATGCGTTGATTGAACTAATGCAAAACTTGATTTACCACAAAGAAACAGGATTAAAAGATAGAGAACATGCGCCTATGGTGTTAATTTTGCGCTCAGGAAACCATTATCTTATCCAAACAGCAAACGCAGTGGATAAGAAAAAAGGACAATGGCTAAGAAAATATTTGGATTCTATCAATAACATGACCAAAGAGGAATTAGAAAAACGTTATAGAGAAATTTTAACCAATGGACGTTTTAATCCAGAGGGAGGAGCAGGCTTAGGATTGTTAAATATCGCTCGTAAAGCAGTGGAAAATAAATTGAACTACGAATTTGAACCGATAAATAATCAGTACGAGACTTTTCATCTGTTTGTATTACTCTAAATAAAGCAATTTATGTTAGCACCATTAGAAATACCTGCGGGAAAAGATACGCCAGAAGTTCGTTTTGACCCAGAACAAAGAACTTTTCGTATAGTGGGTAGCTCTTACCCAGAAAACGCTGCAAAGTTCTATGTTCCTATCCTTGCATGGTTAGAAGATTTTAAGCAGCAGGTTTCCAAGGACGATGGCGAATATACTTTTGAATTTCATTTTGAATATTTTAATACCAGCTCTTCTAAATTTATTTTGCAGATTTTGCAGCGGATTCAACAGATTGCTTCGGAAAAAGGGGTGCCAATTCGGATGCGTTGGTACTATTATGAAGATGACCCAGACATAGAAGAAGCGGGATACACGTATAATCTTAATTTAGAGACTCCTATGGAGTTGATAGCGAAACCACCCGAGGAGGACGAAGATGAAGACATCTCCTATTTGCTTAGTGGTTAAAATAAATAGAGATATGTTAACAACATTGTCTATACCTGCTTCTTACGATACACCGCAAGTTGTTTTTGACCCAGCAAAAGGGCATTTTAAAATAGCGGGAACTGCTTATCCCAATGATGCTGCTCAGTTTTTTCTACCTTTACTCCAATGGATAGATGCCTATGATAAAATGTTGGGAAAAGAAAAGCCTTCCTATAAAAATTGTACTTTTGAAATCCTTTTAGATTATTTCAATAGCACTTCAGCAAAATTTATTCTTCAAATTCTTCAACGGATGTCCAGCGTTACCCATAAACATGGATTGCAATTAAAAATTAAGTGGTACTACTATGAAGCCGACCCTGAAATGAAGGAAATGGGAATGACTTACCAAGAAAGCCTATCTATCCCTGTGGAAATTTTACCCCGAGAAATTCAAGATGAAGATGACCAAGAAGAAGATATTACTTCTTATCTTCATTAAAAAATATAAAAGGCAATGATAGAGCCATTGTACATAGAAGGAACTGACGAAACCCCAGCAGTTGTTTTAGACCCTAACGAGCAAAAATTCTCCTTTAGCGGGAATTCTTATCCAGAAAATACCTCGGGTTTCTATTTGCCTATATTGGAATGGCTTAATAATTTTAAAAATGTTTTTGAAAAGGACCCCAATACGCGTAACCAGCTGAAACAACCCTTGGTTTTTGAATTTAACATGGACTACTTTAATACTAGCTCAGCAAAGTACATCTTAGAGATCCTACGGATTTTGGAAGCATTGCATAATAATGGTACTCGTGTCCTTGTAAAATGGTATTACTTGGAAGATGATGAAGATATGTATGAAGCGGGAAACGATTATCAAGCAAGCGTTAATGTCCCTTTTGAATTAGTGGTTAAAGAAGAAGAGGAAGAAGAAGATTTCTTTAGTTTTTGAACAATGTATTTTTTTCTCTTTTTCTTTTCTATCCTCCCTCTTGGCTATAGCCAATTGGGTTATACAGAAACGGGTTGGGCATCGTACTACTCAGATAAGTTTCATGGTCGTTATACAGCATCAGGCGAACGTTATAATAAAAACGCTTTAACAGCAGCACATCGTACTTTAGCATTCGGCACCAAGGTAAAAGTTACTAATTTACGTAACGGAAAAAGCGTTATTGTCCGCATCAATGACCGAGGTCCTTGGGTAGAAGGACGTATTATAGATTTATCCAAGGAGGCAGCCCGGCGCTTAGATATGCTTGCTGCAGGCACCGTACCTGTCCGTATTGAAGTCGTAGAAACCTCACCAGAACACTCCTTACCGCCCCCTAAACCAAAACCTAAACCTAAAACAAAACCCTTTCAAACTATCGGCATTTATACCCCGCAAGGCTATAAAGTCCGCTTGCGAGGCTATGGAATCCAAATTGCAAGCTTTCAAAACTTACCATTAGCACAAGAATACCTAAGAAAAACAGCAGCAAAACATAAAAAAACTTACTTAATCGTCGCTCAAGACCCCCATGGAAAGAAAATCTATAAAATTGTTGTAGGAAACTTTTCTACTTATGAAAGTGCTAAGAAAAATTTAAAAAAATTTCAACAAGGTTTTATCATTCGCTATGAACAAGCACTACGAATAAAGTTCCAACCCTTTTCCCGTCCTGGGATTTACACCGTAGAAGGGAAGATTGTCCATCCAAGATATTTTGGTATTCAATTAGGGAGTTTTTCTCGCTTGAGTAGCGCACAAAAAAAAGCAAAACAGGTCCAAGAAAAAGGCTATAAAAACGTTTTTATCATTGTAACGCACGATAAAAAGGGAAAAACAATCTATAAAGTCGCCTTAGGACGATATGAAAATTATCAAATTGCGAAAAAAAATTTAGCAGAAATTCAAAAAAAGGACCTTTGGGGATTTGTTATCCGCTATCAAGATTACGATTAAACCCCTGAAAGGAGTAATTCTAATAAGGTTAAGGTTTTTTTTAGATTATTGTATTGGGGTAAGGATTTAGCAAGGGTGTGTAAGGTACTCCAGCGTAGTTGCTCTTGATAAGGTAGACGTTTTAAACGCAAATACAAAGCCCCACAAAGCATAGCAGCCTTTTGAATAGTAGAAACTTCAGCAATGTTTTGAAGGCGATAACGCTGCTTTATACCTTTTTTAAATATTTCTAATACTGGTGTGGACAATCCGTAGGGTTTAGGTTGGTAAGTTCCTTTGCCTGGTACCCAATACGAAGCTTTATTAGGAATCCATTCCCATAAAAATAAATGAAGGGAAGAGTCTATTGCCATTGTTTGGGCTAGGTGTGTGCCCTGTTGCTGGAAATATAAAGTACGATATCCTTTCACACCACGGCTGTAAAAAATAACTTTCGCAGAATCCCACATGTAGCCTTTAACAATCACTCCGCTTAATTGATGTCTTGGATTCCAAGGCGCAGAGACAGAAAACCATTGAAAAAATCTTTTTTCTTTGATTAAAGGTTTAAGAATCCATTGGGCTAATCCGTCTAAGGTGATGCTATCGGGATGGGGGAAGTGTCTGTCTTTTAAACAACTTTGCAAATAACGCTGCAGATTGGGTTGCTTTTGATAACTCAAAGGCACATTTACAGAATCTTCAACGATTTGAAAACCAGAAGGTAGATAATACCGCTTCTGTGAAAGAGGTTTAGGATTATTTTTTTGTGGGGATGAGGGGTTTTGACAGGCAAGCAGAAAGAGAAAGAAACACAGTTTTTTATACACGGACACCAATGACCATTACATCATCGGTTTGTTCGTTGTCGCCTTTCCATTTTTCAAAGGCTTCTTCAATGAGGGCGCGTTGCCGTTCCATGGGTTCTTTATGAATAGCAATCAATAGCTCTTTGAAGCGGCGTTTAGAGAACTTTTTCCCTTCTGGTCCGCCAAATTGGTCTATGAAACCATCGCTAAAGAGATAAAAGGTATCTCCTTTTTGTAGTTGTAGTCTAAAGACTTCAAATGGGGGTTCTTCGCCTTCTTTATAGTATTTCCCTGCCCCACCTATAGGACGGCGTGTCCCTCTAATCTCATGTAATTCCCCATTTCTGAAATACCAAAACGGACGAAATGCCCCAGCAAACGCTAATTCATGCGTCTCCATATCTACAATACACAACGCTACATCCATGCCATCAGCAACCTCACTATCGCTACTCTGACGCAAAGTATCTTTTACCCATTTGTCTAAAATATCTAACAACATACCAGGGTCATCTACTTGCAAACGTTGTAGGATTTGAGAAAGGAAGTTACTTCCCATGACTGCCATAAAAGCCCCTGGAACGCCATGCCCTGTACAATCTACTGCTGCTAAATAAAGTTTTGTTCCTGCTTCGGCTATCCAGTAAAAGTCTCCTGAAACAATATCTTTTTCCCGATAAAAGATGAACGAATCTTCATAGTAAACTTGTAAGGTTCTTGGGTCAGGCAAAATAGCTCGTTGAATACGACGGGCATAATAAATACTTTCTTGTAAATCTTGATTTTTCTGTGCTAATTCTTTTAATAATTGTTCAATACGTTCTTTTTCGTTTCTTAGTTGTTCATAGAGCAGGGCGTTATCTAAGGAAATAGCCGCTTGTGCAGCAAGCATCTGCAAAGACTCTTTTTGCTTAGGATTAAAAGCCGTTTTTTGTTCTGGGTTTTCTATAAACAAGTATCCCAGTATTTTATTTTGTTTAGAAAGCGGTACAACCATTTGATAATTGACTTGAGCACCATGAAGCAAGTTCATGATTTTTTGGATAATTTCTTTAGTAA
>WFXK01000311.1 GCA_015490695.1 Bacteroidota bacterium
CCTTTATATTTTATTCCCTTCTAAGTTGCAGCCTCCCTCTCCTTTCTTTATTGCCCCTGCAACGCATGTAATTATCTACGTGCTTGTGGGTATTGTTGGATTATTGTGGTACATTTTTCATTATTTAGATACAAAAGGATTTGAGCAATTGCGTCAACAACAATTGAATTACATTGCAGAGCTACAAAAACAGCAAGCAACCTTAGAAGAAAGTATTCAGCGCCTTCAAGATAGAGAAAAAGCGCTCAAAGAAGCCAATGATCAGCTAAAAGCACAACAAATTACCATAGAAAAGCAGCAACAACAACTACAGCAAGCAACTCAAGAATTAGAAAAAGAGAAAAAAATCTTACAACAACAGCATTTTATTGAGCAAGCCATCGCAGAATTGTACGATTATCTTCGTTGGGAACGCAGTGTAAAACCACAAGATTGGGCAGCAGAACTATTGTTTCAAATGCAAAAGTACTTAGATAATCACTATGCCTCGCTCTACATCCGCTCTTTTGAACGACAACAAAGTGAATATTTGATTTTCTTAAATCAAATCGGGGCTTCAAAAACCGATGAAGTTTCTTTACAAGTTGCCTTTGGAGAAGGATTAGTAGGGCAAGCCGCTAAAAACCAAGAAGCAATTCATTTAAATGTAGAGCAAACGACTGTTCATTTTTCCTTGGGTGCTGTGCAGCTACCTCTACATCATTTATATGTAATTCCGGTGGTTTATAACAATCAAGTAGAAGGGGTGTTGCAGATTGGTTACTTAGAAGAGGTGCCTGAAGTATTTAATGCTTTTATGGAGCGGTTTTTACCTATCTTGGGAGCAGCACTCAGCACCATACGCCAACAAATGATGGTAGAACAACTGCTCAAAGCTTCCCAAGAACAAACCGAAGAATTAATGGCACAAGAAGAAGAACTACGGCAAAACTTAGAAGAATTACAAGCAACGCAAGAACAACTACGTCAAGCACAAGTACATTTACAACGACAACAAGGCTTTTTAAATGCTTTGTTAAATAGTTTATCAGCAGGGGTGATTGCAGTGGATGAGCAAGGGAATATTGCTTTGTATAATAAAGTTAGTTTACAACAATGGGGAGAGCGTTTACAAAGACAACAACCTTTAGAACGCGTCTTTGAAGACCAACCGCAATTAGTTCAGTTCTTTGAAAAAGCCCTTCATGGAGAACGCTTCCAACAAGCATGGCAACAAAATGGAAAACACTACGAACTTTTTTTTACCCCTATTAACAGTGAGAAAGATACCATCCAAGGCGCTTGCCTCCTAATGCAAGACGTTACCCATTTGAAAAATATAGAAAACGCATTAAGACAAAACGAAAGACGCTTCCGCTACTTAGTGAACAACATCCCAGGCATCGTCTACAGAATAAAGATAGTTGGTGAACAAAGCAGTATAGATTTTATTAGCAAGCGTGTTGTGGAATTTACCCACTATCCTGCAAGAGCATTTATAAGGGGGCAGGTTTCCTTAGAGCAACTATGGTATGAAGAAGACAAAGCAGCAATAGAACAAGCACTTCAAGAAGCTATTGAACAATTAGGCGATTTTGAGCTAGAACATCGCATTAAAACAGCACAAAATACTATCCGATGGGTTTATCATAAAGGAAAAGTATACCAAAGCGAACAAATTATTTATTTAGATGGGTTCATGTTAGATATTACTGAACGAAAAGAAAAAGCCAAAGCATTAGAAGAAATGACACAAAACTTAGAAAAAATGGTAGAAGAACGAACCGCCAAATTGCAACGCACGCTCAAGGAATTAGAAGCATTGAAAGAACAACTTTTAGCTTCGGAAAAAATGGCGGTTTTAGGGAGTTTATTTGCTGGCATCGCCCACGAGATTAAAACACCCCTAGGTGCTATCAAAGGTAGTGTAGATAGTCTACAAGACCAAGTACCTCAGATTATTAAGAATTATCCCAAAAGTGCTATTGATTATCAAAATGATTATACTTTGCTTATGGAGTTTATAGACTATTTACTAAGTCACCAACGGTTTTTATCTTCTCGTGAAAGCAGGAAATTGAGAAAAAGTTTAGTAAATTATTTAGAAGCAAATGGTGTAGAACAAGCCGACTTAATTGCTCGGCGTTTAATCACAGCAGGCTATTGTGAAGCAGAATTAGGAAAGTTCTTGCCTTTATTCCAGCGTTCAGAAGCTGAAGCGCTCAGTGAAGTACTGTTTTTAATAGGACAACAAAAAATGCATTTGGACAATATTCAAACCGCATCCGTAAAAGCACAAAAAATCTTAGATGCGTTAAAACGTTACTCTCACACCCAAAAAAGTGAAGAGCCTGTACCCACCGATGTTAAAACAACAATAGAAACGGTTTTAATTCTTTATACCAATCAAATCAAATACAACATAGAATTGGAAACCCATTTTGAGGATGTACCAGAGATTCTTGCTTATCCTGATGAATTAGAACAAGTGTGGACCAATTTAATCCAAAACGCTTTGCATGCGATGAATAATCAAGGGAAGCTGTATTTAGGTTTAACCCAAGATGATGATTATGTGATTGTAGAGGTACGTGATAGTGGTCATGGTATTCCCCCTGAGCATATAGATAAGATTTTTGAACCTTTCTTTACAACTAAGAAGAAAGGGGAGGGAACAGGTTTAGGATTACATCTTTGTAAACAGATTATAGAAAAACATGGAGGTAAAATAGAGGTACAAAGTAAGCCGGGTGATACACGCTTTTTTGTTTATTTACCCAAGAAAAAGTGATTTTTTATTCACTACAGGTATAGTATTGAAGTAAGGTTTTTTGAGCAGTGGTCCAATATTGGGCTTTTTTAAACAGATGAATGACGAATTCTGTGAAGGCGCCTTCTCCGCCTGGGGTTTGGGTGATGTAGATGCCTGGAATAGTTTTTATTGTTTCAGGAGCATTAGGCACACAGCCAGGATGTCCAACTTTTTTCAGTAAGGGCAAATCTACCCAATCATCACCAATATAAGCGATTTCATTCCATGAAAGTTGAAGTTGTTGACGTATTTGGTTAGCACATTTTAATTTATTACGCACCCCTGTAAACGCTATGGTTATACCTAATTTTTTAGCGCGTTGTAAAGTAGCCTTGCTTTCATCTCCTGAGATAATGCCTACAGGGATATTATGTAGACGACAAAGTAGGACTCCAAGGCTATCTTTTGTTGTAAACCTTTTAAGGATTTCACCGCGTTCACTATAGTACATGCATCCGTTAGTCCATACCCCATCAACATCCGATAGCACCAATTTAGGAAGTTTATCCTTCCACATACTCAGGGTAGATAAGCTCATTCTTAGGAATGGCTACTTTAGCACGCTTTCCCAAGATTTTATGCCGATCGCGCCATCGTAAGCCATCCCCTGGGGACAAAAGATGGATTTTATCTTCAGTAATGATTTCTCCTGGTTGAATAGGGACCTTTGCAGCAATACTTCTTTCTAATTTTCGTCTGAAGGGTTCTACTTCTGGAGGAACCATGATAGTCTCTTCTCCTAATTCCATTTCTAACAAGCGAATATCCCGAACCATCCGTCTTACACCATCAGGCCCTAAAGAAGCCAAATGGTCAGAACCCTTCATGTATCGGTCTAAAGTTACGTGTTTTTCTATGATGCGGGCTCCCATAGCAGCAGCAGCAATCGGTGCTGAAATACCTATGGTATGGTCCGAAAAACCAATTACATATTGCGGATAACGCTTGATTAAATAAGGAATTGTTCTTAAATTAAGGTTCGCAGGATGTGTAGGATATTGAGATACACAATGTAAAATAGCTATTTTTTCATGATGACGAGTAATCACCTCTAAAGCTTCATCTAATTCTTGCTGTGTTGCCATTCCCGTAGAAATAATCATCGGTATATGAACCGAGGCAAGCGCATCTAATAAGGGTAAGTTAGTCAAATCCCTACTGGCAACTTTCAAATAATCAGGTTTGAAAAGCTTTAGCAGCTTTTCCATTGCTGTAATAGAACAAATGGTCTCTATGAAATCTATTCCATAGGTCTGTTTGGTATACTGATATAATTCATAATGCTCCTCATAGGATAATTCCAGGTAAGCACGATGTTCTCCATAGGTTTTACCAAAAGAATGAGGGCTATTATAAGGCATTTGTTTCATGCTTTCTGTCATTTCTTCGTCTAGCTCTCTTTTAGTTAACTTGACCGCATCCATAGGTTTTAAATCCAGCTTGAAATATTCTTCACGGACTGGACGGCATACCATATCAATAATGGCTCTGGCAAGTTCTACAGAACCGTTATGGTTCTGACCTATCTCCGCAATCAAATAAAAAGCGTTGCCTTTTAACGGAAACATAGTAGCAGCGAACAAAATTACAATGAATTGGTCATTTAGAGAAACGTTGTATTAACATCTGCATACGCTGTAAAATAGTGGGTTGGGTTGATACCCATTGAAAAAGCATTCTAAGATTTACATCTTCGCCAGGCATTAAATTTAATGCCCTGAAGGCTTCCTGAATAAACATTAAATCTTCCTCTACATCTAAGGTAAAACGACATTGTTTCCATAAGTTGGATGGTGGAATATAATTAAGCCATTTCAAGGTGAAGGATTTCGGGTGCTCATAAAAATATTTGGTAACATGCTCTAAATAAGGAGCATCTTTTGACAATACTACTTCTAATGCTTGCAAACGCACTACTTCGGCAAAAAATCCTAAATGCGTCCTGATGGCAGGAAGTTTATCTACTTGATAGCTGACATAATCACTCTTTGTATCTATTTCTTTTATCAAGGAGTGTAATAGCGTTGCTGATAAAAAAGGATTGTCAGAGCAAATTCTTACAAAATATATACACTTCTTTTTCCGAGCTGCCTCATAAAAACGTAAAGCCACATTTTCCTCAGCTCCTCTGTAGCATTCAATTCCATAGTAATTTGCTATCTTTACTAACGCGTCGTTAGCTTTGGTTGTAGGAATAGCAAGCATAATTTCACTAGCACTGAAACCGTTATTTAAAAGTCTTTCTATAATCAGTGCCAGTGAACCTTTTTTTTGAATAATAGGTTGAAGAATTTTGTTTGGGAATCGTTGAGAGCCTAATCTTGCTTGTATAATTAACGGTACAGACTGCATAATCTCTTTGCTATTAAGCCTTTTCTACTCCCTGTTGCAAGCCTAATTGTTCAATAAGCCATTGTTGGGATTGCCGTGTGGTTTTTGTTAAGTCCAAAGCCAGGTTTAATGCCTCGTCTGCGTACTCTACATAACGAATGCGAATTTGTTCTAGGTCTTTCAAGTGGATTTCTTCTACATCTTTTGCGTTTGCCTTAGGCAGCAGCACAGTTTGAATACCCATTCGTGCAGCCGCTAAGAGCTTTTCTTTGATTCCTCCTACAGCTAGTAATTTTCCTCTTAGGGTTAATTCTCCTGTCATGGCTAAGGAGGGACGAATAATTTGCTTTGTGAAGGCACTTGTTAAAGCGGTTAAAATGGTTATACCTGCAGAGGGACCGTCTTTAGGTACAGCACCAGCAGGGATATGGATGTAAACGTCTATTTGTTCAAACACCCAGGGGTCTATGCCATAGCGGTCTGCATGGGATTTTAAATAAGCATAAGCGATGTTTGCCGATTCTTTCATCACATCTCCAAGGCTTCCTGTTAGATGTAAGCGTCCTTTCCCCTTGCTTAGAGCAACCTCAATAAAGAGGGCATCGCCTCCATAAGGCGTCCATGCTAAACCAATGGCAACCCCAGGCGTCTTAATCTGCTCGTACGTCTCTAAGGTATAACGGGGAATGCCTAAGAAACTTCTTAAATTTTTCTTAGAAACAGAAACTTGTTTTAATTCTGGATTTTCCAAAAGCTTTTTAACGGCTTTTCGGGCTAAGCTATTGAGTCGTTGGAGTAATTGACGCACCCCTGATTCGCGAGTATAAAAGTCTATGAGGTCCAATAGGGCTTTTTCAGAAACTTGGAATTGTTGTTTTTTAAGTCCGTGTTCTTTTCGTACCTTAGGGAGTAAGTAACCTTGGGCGATAGCTAATTTTTCTTTTCGGGTATAGCCGTTAATTTCAATGATTTCCAGTCGGTCTTTTAATGCGGGGTGGAGGGTATGTAGGGTGTTTGCTGTAGCAATAAAGAGCACGGTGGAGAGGTCGTACTCAATACCGAGAAAATGGTCTGTGAAAGAATGATTTTGTTCAGGGTCTAAGACTTCTAACAGGGCTGCTGCAGGGTCTCCACGCCAATCCGAACCAATTTTATCAATCTCATCCAAAAGGAACACAGGATTACTGCTTCCTGCTTTTCGCAATCCTTGAAGGATTCTTCCAGGCATTGCGCCGATGTAAGTTTTTCTATGTCCTCGGATTTCTGCCTCGTCCCGAACTCCCCCTAAGGAAATCCGTACAAACTTTCTATTTAATGCTCTGGCGATGGAACGTCCTAAGGAAGTTTTCCCAACGCCTGGTGGTCCAACAAAACAAAGAATCGGCGCTTTTAAATCTTTTTTAAACTGCAAAACTGCTAAATACTCTAAAATACGCTCTTTAACTTTCTCTAAACCATAGTGGTCTTCTTCTAAAATCTTTCGTGCACGATGGATGTCAAAAGTATCTTTTGTATAATGCTGCCAAGGAAGGGCTAAGAGCCATTCTATATAATTCATGGTAACTCCATACTCAGGAGAAGCAGGATGGATACGTTTTAAATGTTCTAATTCCCTTTCAAAGGCTTCTTTAGCATGTTTGGGCCAGCGTTTCTTCGCTGCTTTCTTTTTTAATTCACTGATTTCATCCCCTTCCCCTAATTCCGACTGGATAATTTTTAATTGTTGTCTTAAAATAAAGTCTCTTTGTTGTTTGTCCATATCTTCTTGAACCTTGCTTAAGATTTCAGAACGCAGTTCTATCATTTTGATACGAGTTGTTAAGAAATTAATGAAGTGGTCTACGATACTTTGTAGAGAAGGTAATTGCAAGATTTGATATTCTTCTTCTGGGGTTGCTTCTAAGAAGTGATAGGCACCAAAGATTAAATATTCTAAACGTTGCATGCGGTCTACAAATTCGCTGGCAGCCCGTTTATCTAAGTTGGGATGGATGCGGATATAATGTAAGAGCATGGTTTTTATTTTTTTCAAAAAGACTCCATGTTGTTTATCGTCTATGGGTAAGATGGGGAAGGGGGTTATGGTTGCATAAAAGACTTTTTTTCTTGGTTTTGACTCAATGGTTTGGACTTTTACTCTTTCAATGATTTCCAGCCATAGCGATGGTGTACCGTCTTCACGGGTATGTTTTTGCAAAATAGCGCTTAGAAAGCCGATGTTATAAAGGTCGCTTTTCTTTCGTAGTTGTTTAACAGGGCGTTTTGTTGGAAGAATCACAATAGGAATAGGGAACTTATTAGAGAACACGTTTTGGACTTCTTCCCAGAAGGCTTTTGCGTGGTTACTTATGAGGTCTACGGGAATAAGTTGTCCGGGCAATAGCAACGCTCTACTTAGTGGTAGAACTACCAAAGGTTTTTTTTGACTTTCTTGTAGCATTTGTTCTTTTTGCTCTTCGCTTAAAGCCTCTATGCCGAATACACGTTCAATGTCTGCCATGTTTAAACAAAGGTAAGGTTTTTATAAAAATAAAGCAAGAGGTGTGCCAAGGCTTTTTAGGGGTTATTTTGACAGGTATTTTTCTAACCATAGTAATAGGATTGCGCCAAGGATGGCGAGCCACCACCATTTGACAAGGACTTCTATGGGGGAGGGCGGACGCCTACGCCGCCTTCGGTAAAACCTACGACGATTGTAATAAGCCATCTTGAATGCGAACCACTCTATCGGCTTGCTGTGCTAAATACTCCTTGTGCGTTGCCATCAATACGGTAATACCCTCTTCTTTAACTAAGTTCCTTAAATATTCAAATAACATTTGTGTGTTTTGGCTGTCTAAGTTACCTGTGGGTTCGTCAGCTAATAGCAGTTTAGGGCGGTTTATCAATGCTCGTGCTAAAGCGACTCTTTGTTGCTCTCCACCGGAGAGTGCTGAAGGTCTATGATGTAGTCTATCTCCTAAACCAAAACGTTCTAATAACGACTGCGCTCGCTCCCTGTCCTGTGACGTAACAGAACGATATAACAATATCGGAAGTAAAACATTCTCCAACGCAGTAAACTCGGGTAAAAGATAATGAAATTGAAATACAAAACCTAAATATTGATTTCTAAATCTTGCTTGAAGCGTGTCTTGTTGATAACTAATCTCTTGATTTTCAAAATAAACAGCTCCTTTATCAGGTTTTTCTAAGGTTCCTAAGATATGTAATAAAGTCGTTTTCCCTGCTCCTGAGGGACCAACCAAAGCAACAATCTCACCTTTATTTAAATATAATGAAATACCTTTCAGGACTTTTACTTTGCCATAAGATTTATAAATTTCTTTTGCTTCAAGAAGCATCTCTCCATTTGATAGAACATCCCATAGAGGGATATTGTTCTTTTGGGGGGTCTTTATCTTCTAAAAGGGCGATGATGGCTTCTTTTAACTCTTCTTTTGTAACTTTTTCTGGTTCTTTCCAGTTATCGTCCAATCTGCCGTGGTAGCGTAAGCGGCGTTGTTGGTCGTAAACATAAAACTCTGGTGTAC
>WFXK01000312.1 GCA_015490695.1 Bacteroidota bacterium
AAAGACCAAGGGGTCAAACGGCAAAAGTAAATGCCAACTTAAGCAAAACGAAAGCCAAAAGAAGCAAAGACCAATGACTCAAGTGGCAAAACGAACGCCGATGTAGGCAAAACAAAAGCCGAAAGAGGCAAAGACCAAGGGGTCAAACGGCAAAAGTAAATGCCAACTTAAGCAAAACGAAAGCCAAAAGAAGCAAAGACTAAGGGTCAAGTGGCAAATTAAGGGTCAGCACACGTATATAAGAAGCCAAAAGAAGTGAAGAAATAGTGGTTTTGAGAGTGCTTTTAATATGGTTGGGCAAAATAAGGCGAACTCACCAAAATTACTTCCTTGGTAAATTTTGTTATAGTTGTTAGTAGTGTCAGAGTATTTCTTCACAATTTTTGCAGAACGGGTTATTATTAACGTATTCGCAGTCGTTGTCCTGGGTAAATGACACTTCTTCTTCCTAGGTGATTCAAGCGTCTTAGGGCATAGACTGTTGTTCCGTATCTTCTTGCGATGCTCCATAGGCTATCGCCTCGGCGGACACGGATATAAACGGCTTTTTTTATCTCTTTTAAGTGTTCAAAAAGGGCTTTAGTGATATAAAGGGTTTCTTTTTTGATAATGCCTTTTTCAAAGTCCATGACGATTTCGGGGTTAATGGGTTCACCTAAGAAGCGGATTTCAAAGTGTAGGTGGCTACCTGTGCTTCTTCCTGTATTGCCTCCCAGACCGATCACTTCACCTGCTTTTACTCTTTGTCCGCTTTTTACTAAGGCTTTAGACAAATGGGCATAAAGGGTTTCTAAGCCGTTGGGGTGAGTAACAACGATAAAGCGTCCATAACCGGGTTCCCAACGAACCACTCGTACAATACCATCAAAAGCGACCCGAACACTGTCGCCTGTCCATAGCTTTATATCGGTACCATAGTGGAAACGAACGCCTCTGAAACCAAAGTGGGAAGTCACTCTACCACAATAAGGAATTTTAGCATTTTTTAGGGAAACGATGAAGGTGTCTTGAAATTTTGTTAAGTCTAAGTTATATAAATCTATCTTGAAGTGGTCCCATTGTACTGTTGGGCGTTCTACTGCCAACAGGGGTACAGGCAAGGGTTTGAAGGCGGTTTTTTGTGTAGCTGAGGTATCGGGACGCTCGCTCCAAAGTGCCCACACCGCAACAAAGCCCCACCACAAAAACGACATTGTAACTCCCTTTTGGTCGCTTGCAAAAGTGAAGAATTTTATTAACACTGCCAAATAAAATCCTAATACCCTTTCACACTTTTCCACAAATTTTTAAGGATTTTGTTAGGATAAGGTTGTTAAAAGCTATCTTAAGGAAGTTTAGGACTTTTCAAAAGTTTTTATACCTTGCGCTGGCAAACTAATAATAGAGAGCGCTTATGGCAAAGAATCCTTACGAAGAGTTTGAAGGGTTGTTGAATCAGTGGCGCGATAATTGGCGCCAAAATCCCAAGCAGTTTTTAGAAGACGCTATCATCATCATGAATCAAGACTTTGAGAAGTTTTATGACAAGGGGCAAAATGCTGCTGGCACACGCCTTAGGAAGTATCTATTGCTGCTTATCAACCGCTTCAAAGAAATGCGTAAAGAAATCCTTACTATCCGTGAGGAGCGGAAGAAGAACAAAAACAAAAAATAGTGGTTAAAGGGGGACTTTAGCCAGTCCCCCTCCCCCTTACACTATGCAATGGAAAACATGGCTTCTTAACTCCCCAAATAACGCTCCTTTCTTTATCATCGCAGGTCCCTGTGTCGTAGAAGACGAGGAAACTCCCTTCATCATTGCAGAAAAAGTAAAACACTGGTGCGAAGAGTGGGGTATACCTTATATTTTTAAAGCGTCTTACAGAAAAGCCAACCGAACAAAACTCTCCTCTTTTACAGGTATAGGCGACCAAAAAGCATTAGAAATCATAAAAAAGGTAGGGGAAACGTATCAAATCCCTACCTTAACCGACATTCATGAAACCCACGAAGCAGCAATGGCTGCTGAATACGTAGATATTTTACAAATTCCAGCATTTTTATGTAGACAAACGGCACTTTTACAAGCAGCAGGAAAAACAGGGAAGATTGTAAACATCAAAAAAGGGCAATTTATGTCGGGGCTTACGATGCGCTATGCTGCAGAAAAGGTCGCTGCTACAGGAAATAAAAAGATTTTTTTAACCGAACGAGGGAACTTTTTCGGCTACAACGATTTAGTTGTAGACTTTCGTAATTTGTTTTGGATGCGTCAAAGTGGTTATCCTGTGGTGATGGACATTACCCATAGCGTACAGCAGCCTAATAGAGCAGAAGGATTTTCTGGTGGACAGCCACAATTTATTGCGCTCTTAGGCAGAGCCGCAGCCGCCGTAGGTGTAGATGGCTTCTTCTTAGAAACCCACCCTAATCCAGAAAAAGCTAAAAGCGATGGTCCAAACATGCTGCCCTTAGAACAATTTCCTTCATTACTGCGTCAACTTTATACGATTGCTAAAGCCTATCATGAGCTATTTTGAAGTAGAAGGCGGTTATCCCTTAGCAGGTTCTATCACACCACAAGGAGCAAAAAACGAAGCTTTGCAAGTCCTTTGTGCCTCCTTGTTAACAGACCAACCCATCACTTACTACAACGTTCCCGACATCCAAGACGTCAGAATGCTGTTAAAACTCTTAGAAGGACTTGGGGTAACTATCACCAAACACGATGAACACACTTATACGCTAACAGCAAAGAACATAGACTTAGGTTACTTGCATAGTGAAGAAGCCCGGGAAAAAGTACGGCGCATTAGGGGTTCTGTGCTGATTATGGGTCCTTTATTAGCCCGCTTCCATGAAGTTTATTTGCCCCGTCCCGGCGGAGATAAAATCGGTAGAAGACGATTAGATACCCACTTCCTCGGCTTTGAAGCCTTAGGTGCTAAAGTATCTTATCATGCGAAAGAACAAGGCTTTTACTTAAAAGCCCCTGAAGGATTAAAAGGAACCTACATTTTATTAGATGAGGCATCGGTCACGGGAACGGCAAACTTACTTATGGCATCCGTATTAGCCCCAGGAGAAACCATTTTATATCATGCTGCCTGTGAACCCTACATCCAACAACTTTGCCGTTTGCTTATTAAAATGGGCGCTAAGATTGAAGGTATCGGAAGCAATTTATTGAAAATCCAAGGGGTAAAACAATTAAAGGGTGCAGAACATCACCTTTTACCCGATATGATTGAAGTGGGCAGCTTTATTGCCATGGCTGCCATGACCCTAAGCCAAATTCGCATTGTGAACGCAGGAGTAAAACATTTAGGACAAATCCCACGAGTGTTCAAGCGTTTAGGTGTAGAGCTTTTTATTGAGGGAGATGATATTGTGGTCAATGGGCGTACGCCTTGTAAAATCGCTACGGATATTGACGGCGCCATCATGACCATTTCAGACCATCCATGGCCCGGTTTTCCTCCTGATTTGTTAAGTATTGCTTTGGTGTTGGCAACCCAATGCGAAGGACAAGTGTTAATCCATCAAAAGATGTTTGAAAGTCGTTTGTTTTTTGTAGATAAACTGATAGAGATGGGGGCAAAAGTGATTTTATGTGACCCCCATAGGGCGCTTGTTATTGGTTTAGGCAGACGCCAACCGCTTAGAGGCATCACTATGAGCAGCCCTGATATTCGCGCAGGGATTGCCTTGCTCATGGCTGCTATGAGCGCCGAAGGTATAAGTAAAATCTACGGCGTAGAACAAATAGACCGTGGTTACGAACGCATTGACCAACGTCTAAACGCCTTAGGCGCTAAAATCCAACGCATCCCCTCATGAAAAACTTCCTCTTTGCTCTCCTAGTTATGACAATCTATGCACAAAAAAAAGACACTTTATACACCTACCCCTTAGATGAAGCGGTCAAACTGGCTATGAAAAATGACAAATATGTACTTGTATTTATTTATACCGATTGGTGCGGTTCCTGCCAAGTAATGCGACAATACATCCATAAAAAGCCCTATATTTTCAAACAAATGAACTATTACTACTATTATGTTGAAATCAATGCAGAAAGTAAAGACACGCTTTATCTTTTCGGCACTCCTTTTGTTTATAATCCAGAAAGTAAAGTCCATGAATTGGTGCAAATGCTCGCAGGTGGGACCATAGAAGGCTATCCGATGATTATCATTTTAAATAATAAAAAGGAAATCGTCGGTAGAGTACAAGGCTATCTGAGTGAAAAAGAATTCCAAAAATTGCTTTATTATATTCCTGAAGGGCATTATCTTATAAAGTCCTGGGAAGAATACCTTGGAAAGCAATAAAAAAACGAATACAGCTATGGAACCTAAGAAAGAAAAAAAATCTACGAACGGCAAGGTAGAAAAAGAAACTTTGAACAAGGCAGAGCATCAAGCACCGCTTGAGGAACAAACACAAGAACAAAGCAATGGTAAAGAAGCGCAGGAAGCAATGAAAGAAGAAAAGAAAGAAGAGAAGAAGATTCAGCAGGAGCAAGAGCAGAAGACGGAAGAGCAGCCACAAGAACAACAAAAGTCTGAAGCAGAAGTTTGGAAGGAGCGTTATGTGCGGCTATTGGCAGAGTTTGATAATTATCGTAAGCGGGTTGCAAGGGAGCAAGCGCAAGCCATAGAACGGGCAAAAGAAGAGACATGGAAAGCGCTTTTTCCTATTATTGACGACATCCTACGAGCCACTGAAGCAGCAGAAAAAGCAAAAGACTTAAAAAGCGTTGTGGAAGGATTACAGATGTTAAAACAAAAGATTTTTGCTCAGTTAGAAAAAGCCAACATTCAGCCGATTGAAGCGAAAGGAAAACCCTTTGACGCTTCTTTGCACGAAGCCGTGGCTTCCATAGAAGTAGATGACCCAGAGAAAAAAGGAAAAGTCATAGAAGAAGTAGAAAAAGGCTATATCCGCAATGGAAAAGTTATCAAGTACGCTAAGGTAATTACAGGCAAATGAAACGGGATTATTATGAGATTTTAGGCGTACCCAGAAACGCCACTATAGATGAAATCAAACGGGCTTATCGTAGGTTAGCATTAAAGTATCATCCGGATAAGAATCCTGGGGATAAGGAAGCAGAAGAGCGTTTTAAAGAGATTTGTGAGGCTTATGCGGTTTTAAGTGACCCAGAAAAACGGGCACAATACGACCGTTATGGGCACGTAGGCAGTGGAACGACTTTCCAAAACTTTGAGGACCTGTTACAGGACTTATTGCGGGGTGACCCCTTCTTCTCTTCCTTCTTCGGTACAACTTTTAGAAGAAAACGAACCACAGGACAACAAGGCGGTGACCTTAGAATCAAACTTCGTTTAAGTTTAGAAGAAATCTATCATGGCGTTAAAAAACGAATAAAATTAAACAAATACATTGTTTGTCCGCAATGTGGTGGTAGTGGGGCAGAAGGAAGACAAGGCATTGTTACTTGTCCAACCTGCTACGGAAAAGGAGAAATCACTCAACAAGTCGGAGGGGGCTT
>WFXK01000313.1 GCA_015490695.1 Bacteroidota bacterium
GTCGTAGCTGACGGCAACTATGGCATCTACCATAAAGAAGGTGAGGCGTTCTGCCCGGTAATAAAGCATTCGTTTAAAACGAGATACGGGGTCGTTAAAGGGGACACCGTGCAAGCCATAGATAATACAAGGCACCCCTGCTAACCACGCCGCCACACGCACAATCAAACTGGATTTACTTTCATGGGTGTGAACCATATCGTAACGCTCTCGCTTCAGCAAACGATAATAGTAAATTAAGGCTTTAAGGTCGTACCAAGGATGGATACGACGCAGTAAATAGTCACAATAATGGATGGGGATGCCTTCTTGCTCAAACGCTTGATGATAACGCTCTTTTCCTACGGTAAGATGAACTTCATAATCTTTTTTCGTATGCCGAATGGTAAGTAGCACATTTTGGTCTACCCCACCCCCTTTAGCAAACCAAGTGATGGTGTGTAAAATCTTTAATCGTCTCATTGATAACGATGGACAGCAAGAAATACAAAATCATCGCTTAAGCGTTCTGGAAGAGTTTGAATTTGTTTTTTAAAAAGTTGTTGTAAAGGAGTAGGTTCTTGTAAACCATGATGGTGAATTGCTGGAATAATGCTTTTTTCCAACCACGCTTGTGTAGATTGCCATTGTTGTTTTTGAGCGATTTCTTCTACAGCATCGGAGAAAATAAAAAGCGTGTCATGAGGCTGTAATTCCAAAGTGTAATAGGAATAAGCAAGAGAATGTTGTTCTACATCTCCAAGCATTTCCAGCGGTACTCCCAACCATACCCCTTTTAGAGGATAAACTTCCATTTCAGCTTTTTGGGCTCTATGTAAATAAGCAGGTGCCATGCCCATGCCATAAACACGGATTTTCGTTTCATCAAAAACTAAAAGGGCTAAAGCAATATAGACCAAAGGCTTTATTTTAATAGAACGAATGGCTTGAGCAATCCGCTCTATAAGCATCATCGGTGTGTTTTTATCGCAATAATACTGAAAATAACTTTGCACAATAGCAGCATATAGATAGGTATGCAATCCTGTGCCTGTAGTATCTCCCAGCATAATCATCAAACGGTTTTGCGCATCATAACCATAGTCTATGAAGCTACCTCCTAAATCCTGTGTTAAATATACTTGATAGAAGAACTGAAAATGAGGGTGCTTAGGAAGGGTAACTTTTTTAATCAGCGCACGTGTTTGTGCAATCTCTTGATTCATACGCTGAACCTCTTTTTCATAAAGCAAGTGTTTTTCTTTTAACTCCCGTATGGCTCTTTGCCATCCTTGATTGCGTATACGGGAGATAATACGACTTTTATAGCGATCAGAAAGGTGGATGTAAGAATAAACTGTGCTTAATGCCCGCTCCCAGTTAGGCGATTCATTAGTAATATAGTAATGCAAATAATCCTGCTCATTCTTTAAAGCCGCTTTTAAATCCTTTTGATAAATGGCAATTTGTGTCGATAGTTTGTAAAGAAGCCGTAAATAAGTATGAAAAAGAGGTTTTTGCAAAAAGAAAATAGGTTTTTTCCGCAGAAAGCTCTTTATATAGGTAATAGTCCGTCTTATGTGTTGACAAGCTTTTTGGAATTCTGAATTAACAGTAAGTAAGCGTGCTAAATAGTAAAGAGGTAATAATGCCATATCTGGACGTTTCTTTTTTATAAAGAACACTGCTAAACCTTTCAAAAGCGCTTGAACTCTGAAATATGATAAAGAACTTACTTGGTTAGTAATACTACGCTTATAGCGCAAAAACAAATAAGCGCTTAGGGATGAAAACAAAGAAAAAGAAAAAGGTTGTTTATAGCGTTCCTTATTTTGATAGAAGCCTACTGTGGCAGCATGAAGAAATTTATAAGCTAATTGTTCAGAGCCTTTTTCTAAAAAAAGCAATCCTAATGAAAAAGCAACTGTTTCTTTAATAGGACGGGTTTTTATGTAAGCTCCTGCTAAAACAGAGGTATAAATCTTAAGTGCAACATTCAAAAAATGGGTAGCATTGTAGAAGCTACCTGCAAAAATCCCTTCTAATAATGTGTCAACAATTAAAAACTTAGTATCTTTTAGTAACCGAAGTGCTAGAGTGGCGTCTGGAAGTGTATAACAAAGTTGACGAGTGTGTTTATAACTAAGCAAATAGCATTTAAACGCCCAATCATTTAAGTAAAGCATTGCTAAGCTGTTTCCATAGTGCAATAAACATTTGGTCAAGAAGAGACCTTTAGCACGCTCAAAGCTACGACGAAAAGGTATTAAATTGCGAAATAAAAAAAGTGCTCTATGAGTTTTTCCTTTGTATAAAAACACATTAGCAAGTGTATAGAGGTAGACAGCTTTTAGATCGGCAATTTTTGCTTTTTTTATAAGAGGAAGTAGTTTATTTAACAAATAAGCGCTGTAGTCTTCATTATTATAGAAAACAGAAAACTGCGCTTCGTATAATATAGCATAGAGATACAAATAAGGTAATTGATACTCACGGGCGATTTGTTTGGCTTGTCGTATCTTTTGGAGGGTTTGTTGGAGGCTTCGGGTTTTGAGGTGTAGGAAATAAGCTTCTACTAATAGTAGTATCGCTTGTCGGGCGGGTGATAGTGTCTTCTTGCGCTTTTGTAAGCGAAGCCATCGGCGTAGAACGGGAAAGTTCGTTTCCCGTAACTGCCATACCTTCCGAAACAACTGCTCTTCGGGACTCAACTCCCGAGAATACAATCGTTGTATTGGGAAATTGGGCATGCAACCATTGAATATAACCCCAACTTAACGGATTCCCTTCCAAATTTAACCATTTTAATTGTTTCAACCCCAAAACCCCCGCAGGTAACTTGCGAAAGTAATTAAATGATAAATCTAAACTATCTAAATCCTTTAAATAAGCAATCTCCCACGGCAAACGACTTAATAAATTCCCCGATAAATTCAAATACCGAAGTCCCTTAATACCCCCTACAGGGAAATATACCTTAAAAAGTCGATTTCTACTTGCATCTATACGCCCAATTTGCCCACTGCAACGCCGTAAATCTAAAATCCGCAACCAATTCCCACTAAGCACTAAGGAACCTATACGATAACGACCCGAAAGCCCAACACTAAAATGCTTCATCCCATTATAACGCAAATTCACAACATCCATAGCAGAAGGTAGCCAAGTCGTGTCCAAAGATAGAGAATTTATTCTATTTCCCTCCAAATTTAAAACACGTAAATACTTCATAGAAAGACAATTTGGTGGAAAGTGCAAAAAATTATAACTTAAATCTAACTTCTTCAAATAATACCAATACAACAACAACGAAGATGGAAAAGTATCTAAACGATTATGAGAAAGGTTGATTTCTTCTATTCGCCGCAAAGCACTTAACTCCTCCGCTAAGTCACTAATCTGATTATGAGCAACATCTAAATGCTTCAACGAAGAAAGTTTCCCTAAGACGGCAGGCAAACTACGTAGCTGATTATTGGCTAAATATAACTTTTGTAAATGCTCTAATAAAAAAATACTATCGGGAATCGCTTTAATACGATTGTGAGACAAATCTACCATTTCCACTGTTTTGAACATAAAAAGTTTAGGGGGAAACTGCTGCAATCCTTGATGAGTAGCACTGAAATAACGCTTAAAGGACACTTCTACCTTCTTAGTAGTAGAACGACAGCCCATCACCCCTATAAGCATGCCAACGAAGAAAATTATACCTTCGCTTCGGATATGAAAATAAAGTTTGTCCATCTGCATAACCATACGGAATACAGCCTTTTAGATGGGCTTAGCAAGATTAGTGATTTAATAGAGAAAGCCCAAACTTTTGAAATGCCCGCTATTGGTATTTCAGACCACGGAAACCTTTTCGGCGTCCCTGAATTCGTCTTAACAGCCCAAAAAGCTGGTATTCACCCAATCATCGGATGTGAATTCTACCTCATTGAAGGCGACATCCACGAGAAAAAGAACAAAGAAAAGCGCTATCATCAAATCCTATTTGCTAAAAACGAACAAGGTTATAAAAACCTAATGAAACTTAGTTCTATCGCCTACGTAGAAGGCTTTTACCATAAACCCCGCATCAATAAAGCACTCATTGAACGCTATAGAGAAGGCCTTATTGCAACCACCTGTTGCATCCAAAGTGAAATCAACCAAAAAATCCTACAAGGAAGGATAGAAGAAGCAAAACAAATCTTTCTTTGGTATTTAGAACGCTTTGGTGAAGACTTCTATGTAGAAATCCAACGCCATGGACTAAAAAACCAAGATAAATGTAACCACATCTTAATCCAATGGGCAAAGGAATACAACGTGCCTATTATTGCCACAAACGACATCCACTACGTAAACCAAGACGATGCGCAACTACACGACATTTTACTGGCGGTCCAAACAGGGGAACGCATAGATAGCAAAAAACGTCTGCGCTTTACCGATGATGACCAACAGCTAAACCCAAACTTCTATCTCAAGTCGCCTGAAGAAATGTATGAACTTTTTAAAGACATTCCTGAAGCCCTAACCAACACTTTAGCCTTAGCCGATAAATGTCAATATGTTCCTCGTTTTGCAGGGGAATTGATTTTACCTATTTATCAGGTTCCAAAGGAGTTTTCTTCTATGGATGATTACTTAAGCTATTTATCTTTTGAAGGTGCTAAAAAGCGCTACGGGGAGCCGCTTCCTGTAGAAGTCAGTGAACGCTTAGAACATGAATTAGCCATTATTAAAAAGATGGGGTTTGCAGGCTACTTTTTAATCGTTCAAGAGTTTACTTCGGAAGCCCGAAAACGGGGGGTGATGGTAGGTCCCGGCAGAGGGTCGGCAGCAGGTAGTTTAGTTGCTTATTGCCTTGGTATCACCGATATAGACCCATTAAAATACGATTTGCTTTTTGAACGCTTTTTAAATCCTGAACGGATTTCTCCACCTGATATAGACATTGATTTTGACGATGAAGGTCGCTCTAAAGTCATTCAATTCGTTGTGGAAAAATATGGTCGTAAAGCGGTGAGTCAAATCATCACTTTTGGGACGATGGGTGCCAAGACCGCTATTAAAGACGTTGGAAGGGCTTTTGGACTTTCCCCCAGCGAAACTGATGCGATTACGAAACTCATCCCTGGCAATCTTTCCTTCAAAGATGCTTTAGACCCCCAACAAAATCCTAAAGCGCACCTATTGCAAGCCTATTTCAAAAGTGATAATGAAAAAATTCGGCAAACGCTTTACTATGCTCAGCGTTTAGAAGGCACTATACGGCACACAGGGGTTCATGCAGCGGGCGTCATCATCGCTCCAGGTGAACTCACTAACTACGTCCCCTTAGCCGTTGGAAAGGAAAAAAATGGTGAGAAAAAAGACCATCGGGTCGTCGTTACGCAATTTGACGGACCCAATGCCGAATTGGCTGGACTACTTAAAATGGACTTCTTAGGACTGAAAACCCTTTCTATCATAAAAACCGCATTGAAACTCATAGAGAAAAACCACGGAGTTAAAATAGACATAGAAAACATAGATTTGAACGATAAAAAAACTTATGAATTGTATCAGCGAGGAGAAACCATTGCTACGTTTCAGTTTGAGTCACAAGGCATGCGTTCCTATTTGAAGCAATTAAAGCCGACGTGCATAGAGGATTTGATAGCAATGAATGCGCTATACCGCCCTGGACCAATGGAATATATTCCGGTGTTTATACGGCGCAAACATGGCGAAGAACCTGTGGAGTATCCCCATCCAAAGTTAGAACCTATTTTAAAGAACACCTATGGTATTATGGTTTATCAGGAGCAAATTATGCAGACAGCGCAGGTGTTAGCAGGTTATACTTTGGGCGAAGCCGACCTTTTACGTCGTGCCATGGGAAAGAAAAAAGTAGAAGTGATGAAAAAAGAACGTCAACGCTTCGTCCAAAGAGCTATGGAACGAGGGCTTTCCAAAGAAAAAGCAGAAGAAATCTTTGACATCATGGAACGTTTTGCCCAATACGGATTTAATAAATCCCATGCAGCAGCGTACTCTATTTTAGCTTTCCGAACTGCTTACCTTAAAGCCCACTACCCTGCTGAATACATGACCGCTGTGCTCTCCCACTGGAACCACGACGTAGAAAAAATCCGCTTCTTTATAGAAGAATGTAGACGTATGGGCATTGCTGTTCTTCCTCCATCTGTCAATGAATCCGACTTAAACTTTAGTGTAAATAAAAAAGGGGAAATCCGTTTTGGATTGTTAGCCATCAAAGGGGTTGGTATCAAGCCCGCTGAAGCCATCATCCAAAACAGAAAAAAACTTGGTCCCTTCAAAGATTTAGGCGATTTCTTAAAACGCTTAGATACTACGGTCATTAACAAAAGAGTTTTAGAAGCACTGGTAGAAGCAGGCGCATTAGATTGCTTAGGCATCCCA
>WFXK01000314.1 GCA_015490695.1 Bacteroidota bacterium
GCCTAATATATATCTTGCAGGCGGGAAATAATGATTTTCCAACTCTACTTTACTATTAAAGACCCGTTGGAAAGTTACAGTAAGGTAGTGTTTTTCACTATAAGGAAATGTTAAATCGAGTCCAAAGGCTAATGGGGAGGTACCAGAAACATTGTAGTACACACAATAAGGGGGTTCATAACGCCGCGGATAGACATGGTCTATGCGTACATAGGGCGTGTTCTATTTGAATATAAGGTTGGACTTGAAGAATACGCTTTATGCGAAAAGTTGGACCCAAGCCTATGGGAACAAAACTAAAAGTCCAACTATTAACTTTTCTTATAGCGGTTTCATAGTACAGATAAAAGAAAGAGAAGCCGGCAAAGAGACGCAGGGCGTTTCCTACATAAAACATCCCTCGCATTTGTATTCCTGGAGAAAAGAATCGTTTAGGTATATAAGAAGGCGTTGGACCAAATTTGCCACGAATCCAATCTACTACTTCTGGAACTTGCATTATAAAAGTAGCTTCTAATGCCCTTGTTTGGGCATGAAGAGAGAAGCAAAGGAGTAAACTCCCTACCAAAAACATCTTTAAGCCATTGTATAGACTTTTATAAAAATTTGGCATGCTCCTTAGGCAAATATATAAGAGAAAAAGTTATTTCTTTTCCAAAGGTTTAATAAGGGTGATACCCCATTGACGTATGCTACCCCACCAATCATAATACACCGCCCATAAAGCAGTAAAGTGTTGATAATGAAGTTGAATAAAATATCGTTTTTCATTAATTCGGATTGGGAAACGCAAAGCTAGCCATCCGTAAGGACTTAATAGCATATTTAAATAAGTGTCACTTCCCAAGTTACGAGCTCCAAAGAGGAGTGTAATAAGGTAATAAGAAGAAGGTGCTGTTTTAAATGGGGTTTGCAAAGCATGGATAAAGTTCCATGACAATCCTACACCACCTCCGACCGCAATGGAATGTTTAAGACGATAAAATAATGTTATATTGGGGAAATCTATTCCTAATCCCATCCATAATCGTTGTGGTTCATAGTGTTTGAAAGCAAAACGCCAAAATTGAAGTTGTGAAGTGATGTGGGTTATTCCATACCATTTAGGTTGATTAAAAAGCTGTTGTTGTAAATCTAAAGCGATGTTCGGCATAGGGGTATGGGGTGGCGGTTGCCCTCTACGTCCCCAATAAACTACTTCTATTCCGTAGCCTATATATCGCTGTGATAGCACTGTTGAAAAAAACAACAACGAGAAAAAAATCTTTAATGTAGTTCGGTTAATAAAGAAGCACATAACCTATTAACTTGTTCTTTATGTAAACGAGATAAGTACCCCTACTTAAATCTTGAATACCTATTGATATGATTCCTTTGTTTACTTTAATCACCTTGTTTAGAACTCGCTTTCCGTAAAGATTGTAAAGAGAAATATACGCTGAAGTGCCAAGATAATTTTCTGGTACACGAATAAAAATCCTATCACGAGCGGGATTAGGGAACAAACTAAATTGTATGTCTCTAATTCTATTCTGAATGGAGTTAGCAATTAGCTTACCTTGCCACTCTGAATTATTGTTGCTCATACGTCCAACTCCCGTGTAACATCCTCTCAAACAAGGCTCAGGTATGGCTGTAAAATCACATCCTTCCTCGGCAGTAAAACCATGTTCTAGGGTTATCTCTTTAGCTAAAAAAGTTACAGATGTTCCAGATTGAATTAGTACATTGTTGCCGGCTGTTATAGAATGAGAAGCCATATAAACTCCATCGTAACTACGCTGTCCTACGAGAGGATTAAAAGGTATTGTACCATTTACGTTTACACTAGTATGCAAATCGTTGGCATTGCTAAAATAATAAGAAATTTTACAAGGTTCGTAACCAGTCATTGCTCTTATGCTTGCATTAGGATTAAGCCATTCTTTAAGTCTGCTATCTGGAGAGCTACCTTCATCCCATGAAATATAAAAACGTCCAAAGTAATCAGGTAGAGAAACGAAGCAGTTTGATATTCCTCCATATAGTTGTCCTATAACGATTCCTTGGTTCCATTGAGGGTCTAAAGCAAAAAGTGGTGCTCCAGAAGAGCCTGGTTCTGTTACTCCTTTATTCCACAGTACCGTCCATACTTTTACTGGTAATAACACGCTAGGAAAGTTGTAATATACTTTCGCTCTTGCTACCACGGTACCAGTAGCTATTTTCTTAAGATCGCCTTGGGGGTGATGGATAGCTGCGACGCTAGGAATAGACTTAGACCTAAAATCATCATTTGACCATCCTGCATAAAAAACATTAAAATCCCCTGGTGGACGAGTACTTAATTCTAATAGAGCAAAATCAGACTGTGCTCTTGCAGCTCTGAAATATGCTCCTGATATTTGATACTGAAAACCTGGATTTTGATTAGGGTTACCACATTGACCAGCTTGATAGTTGAATACGAAAACCCAGTTTGATGGGGCATTTTTCTCAAAGAGAGCAAGTATACCATTTTTATCAGCATCTAAACAATGAAACGCTGTTAGCACATAAGGTCTTCCATCTCTGCGTTCATTATTCAACAACACTCCACTACAAAGCGGATTAAAGACTCCAGGCAATGTACTTATAGTAAATATACCAACAACTGCTCTTCGCTCATTACACCAATTAGGATGCTCACATATTACATCCACGTGACAAGAGGCTAGGCTACTTTTCCTTTCCTGCTTGACAAAAGCTTCCATATCTCTGAAACTATGCGCCACACCTCTTATATGAATCAAGGGGATACGCTTTTCAGATTTAGGAGCCCTGTACTCTATTACTGCAAAATCCCCTTCAATAGGTCCTATACTCAAACGCCTGTAAGGTTTATTATTTTTACAACTTACCTTATACCTAAAACTGCTTTTCGGAGCATATACGTACAATGTTCCCACACAGGGCACCCAGAAAGTGTCCAACATTAAGTAGAAAAACAGGGCGCCTAATGACCGCACTCCCACCCTCCACACTATAAATGTATCGTTACGCTGAGCATCGTACAAATACTTTATTTTCCCATTTTTATACCCTATAGAAAGTTCACGAGTTATACTCCAAAAATAGCCATTGCTATCTCTATCAGCAAGGCTTCTGAGGGAATCTGAATCTAAATAGGGCAAAGTATAAATAGGTATTTCTTCATTATAGCCCTCTGCTTTCAATGGGATACTCTCCACTTCTAATTGAGCCATTATCGCACACAAGGGGAGTAAAAATCCTCCTACTCTAACTAAGAAACTTCCCAACTTAATTGATAAACTCCATAACATAGTCACCTTGTATTTTCTCCGTCTTTATTGCGACGACTCCTGAAGCCATTTTTTTACACAAGCACATCATGCCTAAGGGTTTCTTTTGCATCTCAACTACAATAGCTCTTCTTTGATGGTCTACACGAACACTTTTCACACACATGCACTGAATAGAACAATGGGCTCTTGTATAGTAACCAATTACTATGGAGTAACGGGAAAAATCCACTTTACAATCGCTTGTGGTAAAAGCCTGATAATAGCTTGTCTCGTCGTTGATTACTACTGTAGGAGCAGGTAAAGTATCCCATTGAACTTCACAGTACAATTGCTGCGGCGAACACCGCAAAGGACGCGAACACTGCAAAGAAAACACTACTAAGACAATAAAAATAACGGACATTCTCTTCATGTTTTTTTATTTTTTTACTACAATTAAAGTGCTCTATTCTCAAACGTAACCGTTGCAGTTTTTTGTTAAAGCGTTCTATTTCTTTTTGCTCCTTAGTAAATGTCTTGCGGTTATCCTTCATATCAAGACCGCCGAAACACTTGGACAAATTTAAACAAATTGACCAAAATTCAAAGGTTTAGGGTGATTGAAAACTAAGTAGAGTGGAGTATTTAACTAGGAACGGTAGAAACCACACGGGGAACGAGTGTACCGAGATTCCTCGTCTTTGGTTCGAAATGAAGCGCACTAACAGAAGGACGCGCATATCCCAAACGAAAACAACGCAGAATCAGCAGACTATACGCACAAACCCAACAACGCACCAAACTTCCTTGCAGCGCGGCGGCAGCATCATGCCGAGCGAATGCGAAATGTCCCTTTTGGAAACTCCAGAAACGCTGAAAGTTTCCTAAGTTTCCAAAAACACTCAGAAACCGCTTTGCTCTTTTACGCTTTCGGAAGGAAGCAACCTGCTATACATCCTAATTGCACCAACCGCGAAAACACGCCAAAGGTGGACGAACAATAAAGTTATTTGAAACAAGAAAAGTTAGCACATCTTCCCCACCAATCCATTCTAAATGCAAACGACACCGCCCATCCAAAGGCATATCCGTA
>WFXK01000315.1 GCA_015490695.1 Bacteroidota bacterium
ATAGAGACACTGTAGAAATTATTGATTTATTCCTGCTTCCCTATATGCTATGGGACCGCCCACTCAAAGGTGATGAAAGTCAAATTGAAAAAACAATCAAGAAACTGGAAAAAATGTTACAAAAGCTTGTAGAAGGTTATATGAGGTGGAAAGTGAAGAGATATCAAGAGAATAAAAAAAGGACAAATAGACAGCATTTCAGAGAAGCGCTCCAACAGAAAGTTCAGCATTTAGAAAAAGAAATTCAGGCTGTTAAAGATAATATTCTTGTATCGGACGACGTAAAAGCTTTTCTAACCTCGTTTCTTCAAGAAAACGTAGTAGATTTAGAAAAATTAAAATCATAAAACTATGGATCAGAATTTACATGAATTATTAGAAGCGTTTATTGAATTTGGCGAAATTGGTGATCGGGCTATTCGTGAAGCAATTGCCCAACAATTAAAAGAGTGGCGTGTAATACCGCAGTATGAAACAACTGTGCCTATTCCCTATCAGCTTTATATTAATTACGTCGTAAACAACAAAGAACTCACTGATATCTTAAAAAGAGCTCCCAAGCTAAAATTGGAAATCGTTAAAAAAATCCTTGAAGAGTTATTTCCTATCATAGAATACGAAGACGAGTATCATTATTTGCAACGTTATGTAGAGACACTGAATCCTTATTGGCTGAAAAAAAGTGTCAAGTTGAAAGAGAGTACGGAGCACATTATTTCTGATAAAGATGAAAAGACGTTATTAAGCCGATACTATAACGTTTATCTTGGAGGGGATGGCCTTCCCTCTCCGCCCAGTGAGGAATTACAGCAGTTGCTCAGCAACTTGGCAGATAGCGATATGGACTTAAGAAACCTCCTTGTAAACCTTTTTGCATTTACTTATAGAATGAAACTTACGCAGCTGGTCGGAGAACTAAAAGACTTGGAAGAGTGGATGCTTTCTGAAGTGTTTCATACGAAAACTTTACAAGAAGCTTTTGCAGAATATCTCGCTACAGAAGATACTCAAGAAACTTTTCATCACTTTATGGCACTTGCTGAAAAAGCAGACTTTGATAAACCACTACATTTATTGCTTGCGCTTTATTGGCTATATTTGTTGGAAACCCCCTTCTATGAACAATGCAACACAGTAGGCGTATGCCATTTAAAAACCCTCCTTGGTGAACTTTTCGATAAATATCAAAAAGCCCAATGGCTTTGGTATCAATTAGGATGGGATTTAAGTAAAGGCTTCTGGCAAGAAGTGGATTCGGTATACTTAGATGAGTTATTAGCGCTTTTAGAAAAAACAAATTTGAAAAAAGCACTAAGGTGGTTGGGTAGATTACGCGACGCCATTGCTCAGGTGGAATATGAACAATATAAAACATGGAAAAAGCGTTATTATGCGATTGAGCAGCCTTATGGGGCTTCGGAGATTGTTGGTGTTACGCAAGGTGGCAACATCAATAAAGCAACTACGGCAGAATTAAGCCTGTTAGCCGATAAGGTAGCAGAGTACCTGTTTTATAAAAAGCTCTTAGATAGAGATTTGTACATTTGGGAGCAAGTCAGCAAAGAAACAGTAGAAACAAAAGAGGAGGAAGTAAAGTGGCGCAAGCGCCAAAGCCGAGGTCCTGTAGTGGTCGTAGCAGATACCAGTGGCTCTATGGCAGGTTACCCTGAAGAGTTTGCTAAAGCCTTTGTATTTGCTATGGCATCTATGTTAAGCCAAGAAGACCGCCCCCTCTATATCATCTTCTTCTCTACTCAATACAAAGTCTTAGAACTAACTGCAGAAAATAAAAACTGGAATGATTTCTTAGAGTTCCTAAAACATAGCTTCCATGGCGGTACAGACCCTACACAAGCATTAACAGAAGCTATCAGAACTATGGAAAATAACAAAATCTACCAAAAGGCTGATTTATTTCTTCTAACAGACGGACAATTTGGCAACCTCAGCGATAACATTGCAGTAGGTATCAAAGAACTAAAAGAGCAATTCGGTTGCCGCTTCTTTGCCCTGATTTTAGGAGGTTCGGCTGATCAAGATCTGTTGCCAGAATTTGAAATTATGGAGTATGATTTACGACCTGCAAATTTAGTGCCTTTCATTGAACAGTTAAGAGAGCGCTTAAAGCAGTAGCTATCTGGTGGGGAATTGAGAAACTACTAAGGTTTCTTAATTCCCCACAACTTGATTTAAAACCGCTGTGCCTGCCTATAAAGCCACAAGGCTAAAAAAATAATCACTACAAAACCGCATAACATTAAAACAAGCGTTCCTATTTCATAAGCAAAACGGTCAATAGCCGTAAAAATGCCTTTACATACAGCACATAAAAAGCCTATCATAAGATGTATACGATTATGTAAAGTATAGGCCACAGGAAAACAACGAAGTACCAAAAGAGGGCAAGGGGTTGTAAAGATTTAGGGAACTTCCATAAATAATAGCATAAAGCAATGACGGCTGCTAAGACATGCACTCCATGAGCACCAACGATGGTATAAAAAAATGCACCATACAAACTTCCTTGTGCTCTTAGTCCAAAAGCAATTAAACGCACCCATTCCCTTCCTTGTAGAACTAAAAAAGCTGTACCTAAGATGGCTGTTATGGCAAGATAAGAGCGCTTACGTTGTTTTTGGGCTTTATACATTGTAAATGCACTAAGGAGCAATACAGCTGTATTGATAGCAGTAGAAGCTATGGGGAGCCGTGGCTGTCCTAAGGGGGGCCACTCTCCCGCCTCTAAACGAGCGACCCAGTAAGCACTAATTAAACCCGCAAAGAACATCACTTCTGTAAAAATCAACAAACTAACTCCTAAAACCCCTAAAGACGGCTTGTTCATATAACGATGTCAGGAAACACAAACCAAAACAGCGCTAAAACCACTAATCCAAATGCTCCCATTAAAACATAAATAAGCCACGGCTCATAACGCATGTGCATGAAGTTCGCAACCACTAAGGTCGCTTTAATGAATGCTGTTCCAAAAACGACAAGAATCGCTAATAACGTATTTCCTAAAAGGGCACCGACAACTAAACCCACCACCAGCAGCACTAAAAGACTTACATATACCCTACTATAATTAGGATGCCCATGATAATCGCTCTCAGGGCGATACTCTTCCCTTAATGCTCCTGCTGCCATATCCTTCCTAAGATTTATTTTGCTATATAAAATAACGGGAATAAGAATATCCAAATGATGTCTACCATGTGCCAATAAAGGGCTCCTAATTCAACCCTATGCAAGTAAGGTCCTGAACGAATCTGCTGACGGATAACGAACAAAGCAATCATACCAACAATCACATGCAATGCATGCAAACCCGTAGCCGTATAGTAAAAGGACCAAAAAAGAGAAGGTCCTGCAATCGTATAACCTGCTGCAATCTTTTCGCTATACTCTACCACCTTTATCCCTAAGAACACCAGTCCAAGCAGGATAGTAATTAATAAAAAGGTACGGGCTTTGGAAACGTTTTCATGGATAGCGGCTTTATGAGCCAAGACCACCGTATAGCTGGAGGTTAGTAACACGAAGGTGTTAATAGCCCCTAAAAGCATGTTCGTATGGCTTGCGGCTTCTTCCCATTCGGGATAACGCAAACGATAAAGTAGATAGCAGGCAATCAATCCTCCGAAGATGATGAGTTCGCCTACAACTAACAACCACATTCCCAAACGTCCCGTAGGGATTCTTCCTATGCTGACACTCCTTTCCATCGCTTTTATGCTGTTTTATTCTTGTACATATTGAGGTATGAAGTCTTTGGTTTGGTTTTCAGGAGAGTATTCATAAGCCCAGCGATAAACAACAGGCGGAGTTTGCCAATTGCCATGAGGTGGTGGTGAATCAGCAGCCCATTCTAATGTCGTAGCATTCCATGGATTGCGCTCCGCTACCTCCTTACTACGCAAGGTTTTAATTAAATTCCATAAAAACACGAACTGCGCTATCCAAATCCCTATAACGCCAATTGTTGCAATCACGCGCAACGTCGTAAAGGGCTCTTGAGCTAAATAATCAAACACCTCGTAGTTTGCTATACGACGATGCTGCCCCGCTAAACCCAAGAAAAAGAGCGGAAATGCAAACAGATTAAAGAAAATAAACGTTAGCCAAAAATGTATTTTCCCTAAGGTCTCATTCAATTGTTTACCCGTAAACTTAGGAAACCAATAATAAATTCCTGCTAAAGAAGCCAAAATCGCAATAGGAAAGACCGTATAGTGGAAGTGTGCGACAACGAAATAGGTATCATGGGCATAAATATCAAACACGTCAGAGCCTAAGAAGATGCCTGTTAAGCCGCCTACTAAGAACGCTGCAACCATTCCCGTAGCAAAGCACATGGCGGTAGTGAAGCGAATCTTTCCTTGAAACATCGTTGCAATAAGGGATAAAATCACCCCTGCGAAAGGAACAGAGATTAAAATAGTTCCAACAGAGAAGAAAGTTCCCATGCGGGGGTCTATACCCGCGACAAATTGATGGTGTGCCCAAACGATGACAGACAAGAACGCTGCTACCAGCACTAAATAAATCATCATACGATAGCCAAACAGCGGTTTACGAGAGAAGGTAGGAATGATTTCTCCGATAATGCCCAAGGCAGGTAATAAAATCACATACACTTCGGGGTGTCCGAAGAACCAGAAGAGGTGTTGCCATAGGATGGGGTCGCCACCACGGGCTGGGTCAAAAAAACCTGTGCCTACAGTCCTATCTAAAAGCAACATTACTGCCCCAGCAACCACAGGACCCACAGAAACCATGAAAATCAATGCAGCAATGTTTTGAAACCAAACAAAAATCGGTAATCTAAACAAGGTCATTCCTTGCGTCCGTTTTGCAATAGTTGTTACAATAAAGTTAATACCACCCATAATCATAGAAGTGAATTCCAAGGCTAATGCCAATAAAAACAATGTACCACCTGTAGCAATAGAGGCAGGGAAAGACGGTTTTACATGATAACCATCTGCACTTAAAGGAGGATAAATGGTCCATCCGCCATCAAAAGGTCCTGAAGGTAAAAACAAAGAAATCAATAGCACCACAGTAGAAAGGAAGAAAATCCAGAAGGAGAGCATGTTTACTGTGGGGAACGCCATATCGTCCGTACCTACCATTAAAGGAATGAGCAAGTTGCCAAATCCTGCTAATAAAATAGGCATAGCGACCCAGAAGAACATAATAGCACCATGATAAGTAACAAAGCCGTTATAGGTTTTCGGGTCTAAGGCATCGCCGAAGAAAGGAATAGATTCGCCGGGAAAAGCTAAATTATAGCGGAAGACATAGGCTAAGTAGCCGCCTACTAATGCCATGAAAAGCCCTACAATCGTATACTGAAAGCCTATTACCTTGTGGTCCGTAGAAAAAATGTACTTCCTTATGAAACTTTGTTGTTCCTTGTGCATAGGATTTTATTTATTTAGTTGCTAAAGGTTCCATTCTTTTTTGTTGTAGAAAGGCTTGGAAAGCAGATTCTGGAACGACTTTTACAGTGCTACGCATACGGCTATGTAATACGCCACATAATTCGGCGCACGAAACCATGTAAATCCCCTCTTTAGTAGGTTCAAACCAGCGTTGAATAGTTCGTCCAGGAATACAATCGTACTTAAATCGGAAGGCTGGAATAAATAAAGCATGGATAACATCGGCAGAACGCAACTCTACCATTACCTTTTTATTTAAAGGAAGTACCAAGGTATCTTGTGGGGGACGAACAATAATGTCGTCGTTCGTCCATAGTTGTCCATCGGGACCGGGGTAGTAATACTCAAAATTCCATTGTCGTGCTAAGACCCCTACTTTATAGTGGGTTTCTTCAGGCAGCCATTGCGTTTTATGCCATACTTTGAGCTCATAGCCTAAGATGATGAAGTCTGCTAAAGCGATGCCTATCATACCGAATGCCACCCAGCGATACTCCCGCCAATTGCTCCCTGTAAAGTACTTGGCTCTTTCCCGTTTACTAAAGATAGCGTATAGTAAAACGGCTAAGGTGATAACAAACCCAATGGACACAAACAATAGAATTAGCCAAAAAACGCTATCTACTTCAGCAGCGTAACTGGACGCCCTATCTGGAAGAATTTTCATAGCAACTTTTGTATTATCTTCGGCAAATTAAGAGAATAGAAACAACATTTAGAACTCCAATTTTGTGACTTTTGTCAATAAAATGATTGATTTGCATCAAAATGATGCATTTTTAAATTTTTAATTTTTCAATCAATAAAAATAAAGTTAGGGTTAGAATCTAAATAAACCAATTTATTTAAATGCTTAACTTGTTGG
>WFXK01000316.1 GCA_015490695.1 Bacteroidota bacterium
ACAACAATACAAAACAAAAGCCCTGCAACTGATTGCCCTGCAATATAATCGTGTCCAAACCCAACTCCAGCAATGTACACAACAACTTCAGCAAACACAAAACCAATGGAAAGAAAAAAAATATTTGTTAGGAAGCGAAGAGAATCAATTACAAATTTACCAAACTCAAATCGCTACCATAGAAAACCAACTTAAGCAACTGCAAACACAACTGCAACAAACCGATGATGCATTGCTCCAATGGGAACGCAAGAAAAACGACTCGGAAGCCCAGAAAAAAATCCTTGAAAATGAACTACAACGACTGCAATCTCAATTGAAAAACAAATCCTACCAACATGCAGAACAACAAAAACAAATCTCCCTCATACAAAAAGAAATTCAAGAAAAACAAAAGGCATTAAATCAACTTATAACAGAAAAACAAACCATGCTATTGCAACAACAAAGTATAGAAAAGCAATACCAACAAATCACGCAACAAATAACGCGATTACAAAAACAGCTACAGCAGGCTATTCAGAAAAAAACCGCTTTACAGACCCGCAGTCAAACCCATGAGCAAATGCTGCAAAAGTTGGTTGTACAACAGAAGAACTATCAAAAGGAAATCACAAGGATAACGCAGCAATTACAGGAGCTAAAAAATCAAAAAGCACAACTTGAAGAGGAAAAACAGCTACGAATAGAGCAAAGAAAAAAACTACAAAATGAAATTACCCATTATCAACGACAGCGGGCTTCCGTGGAAGCAGAAATGAAAAAGGTTCAAAAACAGCTGCAAGAGACTTACCATCAAATGCGCTCTTTGGAGCAAACCTACAACATGCTTTACAAAATCTACAAACAAATGGAGGGAGTATCTAAAACTACAAAAGCATTGAAAAAATCCTTGTTTAAGGATGTTGCCCTGGTTTCTGAGGTATTTTATACGGAGTCACCTTACAGAAAAGCCTTAGAGCGGTTTTTACAACCTTGGTTAGAAGCTTTTATTTTGCCTTCGGCATCTTTATTACCTGCTTTATTGCAGTGGTTAGATGAGAAAGAGGGGAGTGCGCAAGTGTTTATTCTTCCGTGGTTGCCTGAGGTTCAAGCGATAGAAGTGGAAAACTTTCCTCGGCTTTATGATGTAGTACAGTATGAGCCTCGTTATGAGCCGCTGGCTCGCTACCTTTATTTAAATACTTTCATCATAGAGGGCGAAGCGCCACCTGCCCACCTCCCTGTAAACTGGGTAGAAGCCCAAGGACGATGGTGCAGCTACCAAGGATGGCTCCACTGCGGTAGCATCTCCCTATTAGACGGCAAACGCATCGGAATCCCTATTCAACTAAAAACAATCAAACAACAACTACAAAACATAGCAACAGACGCCAAACACCTTAAAACCCTTTATGAACGTCTAAAAAAACAATACCAATCCTTAGATACTGCTACCTTAGAACAACAACTAAGAAAAACCCAAAAACAAATCCATCACTGTGAAAACCAATTACAACAAATCGCTACCCAACAAAAAACCCTCCATCAATGGATAGAGCAACAACAACAACAACAAACAACCCTCATAGAAGAACAACAACGCATTGAACAAACTCAAAAAAACTTAAGTACAGAATTAGAACAAATAGAAAACACCATTCAACAACTACAAACCACATTAGCAACGCTACAAGAACAAAACAGCACCATCTCCCAACAACGACAAAACATGCAATCGCAGTTAAATCAATTAGAAGTAGCGATTGTACAACGAAGAACCCACTTAAAACACCTGGGAACTACTTTAAAACAACTCCAAGACCAATGGCAACGCTCCCAACGAAGCTGGCAAAAAGCAAAAGAACAAATCCCTATACTACAACAAAAAATTAAAAATTTAACCGATGCTATTCAACAATACCATGAACAAAGTCAACAACTCCAACAAAAAAGAAGTGAGCTTAAACAAGCCATTCACCATTTAGAAAGTCAAAAAACAGCACTTTTAGAGAAAATTCATGGGGTTCGTCAAAAGTTAAAAGCCCTTCGCAAAGAGGAAGAGCGTCTACACAAACAACTACAACGCCTCCAACAAAAACGAACCGATTTACAAATCCAAAACACCAGCATCGTAGAACGCCTACAAATTGAATTTCAAATGCATTTAGAGGATGAAACCTTCCAATCCTACTTAAATCAGGCTTCGTCTTTGGTATTAAAGTCGTTAGAGTCTGAGGTTAAAACTTTGAAAGAGCGTTTGGAACAATTTGGAGAAGTGAATTTAGCGGCAATCAAAGCTTATGAAGAGTATAAAGAGCGTTATGATTTCTTAAAAGCACAAGAAGAGGATTTACTAAAAGCGAAATCGGATTTACTAAAGAGTATGGAGGAGATGGATACCATTGCTAAAGAGCGCTTTCTTGAGGCTTTGCAAAAAATACGCTTGCATTTCAAAGAGGTCTTCAAAACTTTATTCCATGAAGAGGACGATTGCGATATTATTTTAGAAGATGAGAAAAATCCGTTAGAAAGCAGGATTTTAATCAAGGCACAGCCTAAGGGGAAACGTCCTTTGACCATAGAGCAGTTATCTGGAGGAGAAAAAACCCTAACAGCTATTTCTTTGTTGTTTGCAACCTATTTATACCGTTCAGCGCCCTTCTGTATCTTGGACGAAGTAGATGCTCCCTTAGACGACATCAATGTGGAAAAATTTAATCAAATGCTAAGGCGCTTTAGTGATGAGGTACAATTCATTTTAGTTACGCACAATAAGCGGACCATGGCATTTGCCGACAGGCTCTACGGTGTCACAATGCAAGAACAAGGGGTCTCTTTCGTACTACCAGTAGACCTAAGCGTGTTTTCTGAAAATGGTAATATTAGAAGCGTTTCTTTCGTGCGCTGAAAAAACTTAAAAGGACCACTAAAGCAATAGCCCCCCCAGGCAACAGCGCTAAATGCCGATACCCCGGTAAAAACAAATAAGGATAGTATTGACTTAACATTTGTCCCCAGCTGGCAACTTCTGGTGCTACTCCCAACCCTAAGAAGCTTAAACCTGATTCTAATAAAATAGCGACACCTAAGGTTGCGCTGGCAACCACTCGCAGCTCTTCATGAAGATTAGGCAGCAGATGTTTCCATAAAATCCGCCTTGTTGGCAGCCCTAAGCTTTGCGCAGCTTCAATAAAAGGGCGCTCTTTTAAACTTTGCACTTGAGTACGTACAATTCTTGCGCCGTCTATCCAGGTGACCAAAGCAATTGTAAGCACGAGGTTCAGGGTTCCTTTTCCTAAGAGGAAGGCAAGCACCATTGCCAATAACACTGAGGGGACGCTCCAAAGGGTTGCCATCAGCCACTGGATGAGGTTATCTATCCACCCCCCGTAATAACCCGCAAGAAACCCCAAAAGAGTACCTAAGCCTACAGCACAAACCATCGCTAACAACCCAATACCAAGGCTTGTCCTTAATCCCAACACTAAACGGCTATAAACATCCCTACCTAAGGCATCGGTGCCTAACCAAGCAGTAAAAACCCTCTTTTTTACCTGTGGGCAATGGGGAAAAAACAGCAACACACTATCCACAGGCATGACAAACAAGGTGTCTTTCTTCCACCAATAGCGCCCCTCCTTGCTTAAAACCACTCGTTGCGGCGCTTTTTCCTCCCCCCAAACCAGCGCCCCATAAGAAAAAACCTCCTGCCCTATCTCCAAATAAGCAATTTTTGTGCCAGGCGGACTTAACCAATAATACTCCCACTGAAAAGCCGCATGCTTATCTCTCAAAGGAATAACAGCATAAGGAAACACACACAACAAAAACAAAATAGCCCAAACAAAACGCATTTAACAATCAGGCAAAGGAATGGCTAAGCGTTGACCACTACGAATCGTGCTCCCTTCCAAACGATTGATAGTCCTTAAACGCTCTATAGCAATGCCGTAACGTTTAGCAATCCGATATAACGTTTCCCCTTCCTGCACCTCATGCCAACGATAAATCGGCACTTGTACGGTGTACTCCGCTTCTGTAGAATCTATAACCGTGACTGCTTCTAAAGGAATACAAAACAAGGTGGCTACCTCCTCTAAGGATAAATCCGTCACCCAACGCATGTATTGCGTTATAGTATCCTTGGGCATTTGTTGTAATTGGGATAAAATATGTTCTTCCTCGCTCAAAGTGTCTTTTATTGATGCAATGGTGTCGGCATAGTCAAATAGTAAAGTGTCCATTTGAAAAAGGTTTGTTTTTGTCCATGAAGGATGGTAGACTCTTGCGTACACTAATAAAAGGAGGATTAAGAACAAAGCGCCATAAGCAACCACAAGGGTGTTATTCGGTGGACGCCATAGCTGTTGCCAAAAACTTTTTTGCTCAGAGGTTTCAAGCCGGTAAGGTTGAGCAACCACTATGAAAGCTTCCTTGTTGGGTTTCCAATAAGCACTTCTTTGCACTAAGTCCCGTGCCTTCTCTTTTAAGGTCGTTTCATAGCTTAAGGGTCTACGTAGCTCCTGAACAGGCACCGCTTCAGAAAGATGCCGATGGAATAATAAAAGCAAAGTGTTGGGCGCAAGCGAAAAGGTCCAAACTTTTTGTTCCCTTTTTCCAATACGTCTTACAGAAGCTAATCGTCCTTTATCGTATAAATACAATTGATGCTCTGCATTAAGCAGGGCAAAGCCCTGCTGTCCCTGCACCACAACAATACTAAATGCCATGTAAGGACGATAAAACGCTTCAGCGGCATGGTTCAAAATAGCGATGATTCTATCGGCTCGGTGTTGATTATTTAGAAAAGTTTGGCATCGCTGTAAAAAGTATTTCACAGCGTGGCGGTCACCATGGGCTAAAAGATAGCACTCGCCAATCAGTACAGAGCAATGTAAGCCCTCAGCGTAAACTTTGCTATTAGGCGGAAAAAAACTTTCGTAGGCAAAGCCGTTGTTCACGTGGTCAAAGTTAGTAATTTTGCCTTCCCATGCGGTCGCTAAAATATAGCCTTATCGCTACTTTGCTATTGACTGCGGGCGTGATTGTAGGATTCCAACTAAGAGAAACCATAGACGCTCCCCCGCAATACGCAAACCCCATGGAAAAATTTAAAGAAGTCTTTGACTTTGTCATCTATAACTACTTCAAACCTATTGAAAAAAGCGACTTGGTAGACAAAGCCATCATAGGCATGCTCAATGAATTAGACCCTCACAGCTTCTACATCCCCGCTAAGGAAATGAAAGAAATCCAAATCCAAATGCAAGGTTCTTTTGAAGGAATAGGGATAGAGTTCGCTATTGTAGATGATACTTTATTGGTTGTTGCGCCTTTATCGGGTGGTCCCAGCGAAGCCGTAGGACTAAAAGCAGGCGATAGAATTGTAGAAGTAGATGGAAAAAACATCGCAGGCATCGGCATCACTAATAATGACGTTTTTAAACTCCTTCGCGGTCCTAAAGGCACTAAGGTCACGATTAAAGTAAAACGTCCAGGCGTAAAAGAACTCTTAGAATTCACCATTATCCGAGATAAAATCCCCGTCTATAGTGTGGATTACAGCTACATGATTAACGATTCTATTGGTTACATTAAAATCACTCGTTTTGCTGAAACGACCTTCCGAGAATTCATGCAACATTTACGAAAATTAAAAACACAAGGATTAAAACATTTGATTTTAGATTTACGTAGTAATCCAGGGGGCTATTTAAGGATGGCAGAACAAATCAGCGATGTGTTTTTATCCGAAGGGAAGATGATTGTTTACACTAAGGGGCGAATTCCTGAGAGCAATCAAGAGTATTTTGCTACACCTTTTATCAGCGGTTTTGAACATGGAGGTTTAGTGATTTTAATAGATGAAGGTAGTGCCAGCGCCAGTGAAATCGTTTCGGGTGCCGTTCAAGACTGGGACAGAGGACTCATCGTAGGTAGACGCTCCTTCGGAAAAGGATTAGTCCAACATCAAAAGATTTTACGAGATGGTTCGGCTATCCGTATCGTCATCGCCCGATACTACACCCCAAGCGGACGATGTATCCAAAAACCCTTTGATAAAAGCACAAAAGCCTATGAACGAGAAATCTGGGAACGCTTCCAACGAGGAGAAGTATATGACTCCTCTAAAATCCAAATCCCTGATTCCTTAAAATTTAAAACAAAAGGTGGAAGGATTGTTTATGGTGGTGGTGGTATCATTCCCGATGTGTTTGTTCCAAGAGATACCAGTGGTACAAGCCCCTATTTAACAAAACTCTTTGTCAAAGGCATCTTCAGAGAATTCGCTATCAAGTACGCAGAACGCCACCCAGAAATCAAAAACCAATACCAAAACGGTTTTAAATTCGCTAAACAGTTCCAAGTAGATGATAAATTACTAAAAGAATTAACTGCCTTCGCCGAGAAAAAAGGTGTTCAATTCAATAAAAAAGATTTTGAGCATTCCAAAAAGTACATTGCTATTAACGCTAAAGCGATGATTGGTAGACAATTTTTCCGTGAAGAAGGCTTTTATCCTGTCATCCATCAAATAGATAATGAACTACAAAAAGCGATTGAAGTAATGCCTAAAGCGATTGATTTATATCACCAATATTATTTGCAGCATCCATAATTAGATTGCTCTTTTTTTGCTTTCTTTGCTTGCGCTTATGTTATGGGATAAGGTTGCTTCCTTTATCTTTCGTTTCCGTATTTCCTTATTGGTTGCGGTTGGTCTTCTTACGGTGGTCTCTGCTTACTATGCTTCTAAAGCGGAATTAGAACAAGAGTTTGTTAAAGTGGTTCCTGAAAGCGATAAAGATTATCAAGATTTTTTGTTCTTCAAACGGCTTTTTAAGGAAGATGCCGATGCTGTTTTATTTGCCTTTGAGGGAGAAAACCTTTTTCAGCCGCAAGCCATCGCCCACCTGCGCCAAATCCTTGACAGCCTAAAACAACTCCAAGGAATAAAAAACGTCCTCTCCTATGCTAACGTCTCCCAAATCGTTTTAGATACCATTGAACAACGCTTCAAATGGCAAAAGATTGAACCCAAACGCTACCCAAAAGTCTTAGACTCCTTACCTGTGTTTCAAAATCTTTTATTTTCTACAGAAAAAAAAATCGGATTTACTATCGTTCGTTTTAAAAGTCATGTTCTAAATACTAAAGAAAAATTTTTATGGATTCCCTCTGTAATTCAACGCATGGAACAATATGCCCAACAACATCAACTTTCCATCCACTATACAGGCATTCCTTATTTAAGGGTCTTTATCTCTACTCGTTTGCCCAAAGAATTGTATCTTTTTACTTTTTTTGCTTTGGTACTTACTGCGTTAGCGCTCTATGGGTTTTATCGGAGTTGGTATGCGGTAATTTTCCCCTTGGTGCTTTTAATCGTGTGTAGTATTGCTACTATGGGCATCATCGGGTTTTTAGGCTATAAAATCACGTTGTTAACAGGGTTACTTCCTCCTATTATTGTGATTTTAGGTATTCCCCCCAGCATTTATATGTTGGCGGACTACCACGATGAGTTCACTGCTTATCCCAATAAATTAGTAGCCCTTCGTAGGATGTTAAGAAAATTAGGTTGGGTCACTTTTATGATTAACGCCAACACTGCCTTTAGTTTCCTTACCCTCTACTTTACTGAAGTGGTTCCTTTACAAGAGTTTGGCATTGTTGCGTTTTTGTCTACCATGTTGGCTTATGTATTGACAATTATCATCATTCCAGGCGTCTTTAGTTTGTTACCTCCTCCTTCAAAACGACAATTAAAACATTTAGAATCGCCTTGGATTGCTCGGTTACTGCAACACATCGCAGATGTGGTTCAATATAAAAGAAAGACTGTTTATTGGACTACCACGATACTTTTTCTTATTGGAGTATGGGGATTGTTCTATTTAGAGGCTCGTTCTTACGTTTTTGACGATTTACCTAAAACCCATCGCATTGTAAACGACCTTCATTTTATAGAAAACCACATTGGTGGAGCAGTTCCTTTTGAAATTCTTTTTGACACAGGTAAGAAAAACGGAATAAGAAAATATAAAAACATAAAAAAAATTGCGCAATTACAAGATAGTTTACAGCAGTTTGCCGAGTTATCCCGCCCTATATCCTATGTAGAAGGATTAAAATGGTTGCGACAGGCATTTTACCAGAATCAGCCAGACCAATACGATTTGCCCACCCGAGAAGAATTAGCCTTTATCCGTAGCTATATTAAAAAATTGCCTATTGCCCAAGAAAATAGTTTAATAGATACTACAGGGCGTTATGTGCGCATCAGCGCTTTTATGAAAGACATTGGCTCGCATCAAGTCCCCATACTGTATGAACGCTTACAAAAGATTGTAAAACAAATCTTTGGCGATGAAGAAAAATTAGCTAAACGAAATCAAAAAGTTTATCTTACTGGAACAACAAAAATCTTTTTAAAAGCCAATGAATATTTATTAGATAACTTAGCATGGAGTTTATTAGCTGCTTTTGTGATTATTGGACTTCAAATGTTCATTTTATTTAATTCATGGCGTATTATGTGGATTAGTATGATTCCGAATTTAATTCCTTTAGTATTGACGGCGGGTATCATGGGATTTTTAGATATTCCCTTGAAGCCGTCAACGGTATTGATTTATGAGATGGCGTTTGGTATTGCAATAGATAATTCCATTCATTATTTAGCGATGTATCGTTATCGTCGGGTTCGTATGAAGGAGAATATAGAGCAGGCAGTCCGTAGCAGTTTACGGATTACGGGACTGGGGATTTTATACACCTCTGGCGTATTGTTCTTAGGCTTTATTGCTTTTGCGCCTTCTGCATTTGGAAGCACCCGAGCGCTTGGTATTTTAACCGCTATTACTTTATTTATTGCTTTGTTTTCTAATCTTTACTTTATGCCTGCTTTATTATTGTCGTGGGACAAGCACAAGGCTATGCCTAAGAAAGCGTTAATTGACGACGAAATGGAAGATATGCCATGAGTGCTACGATTTTAAGTGGGAAAAAGTGTGCTGAGGCGCTGTATGAGCAACTAAAGCCGCAAGTAGCACGTTGGAACGCTTTAGGAAAGACGCCTCATTTAGTTGCTGTGCTTGTAGGCGACCATCCTGCTTCTAAGGTCTATGTACGCAATAAACTTCGTGCTTGTGAGCGCTTAGGTATCCAAAGCAGTGTGCGTTCTCTGCCAGAAAACACTACTCAAGAAACTCTTTTGAACCTCATCCAAGAACTGAATGAAGATAGAACCATCACAGGTATTTTAGTTCAGCTTCCTTTGCCTGAAGCCATAGATAGCGAAGCGGTGATTAAAGCCATTGCACCAGAAAAGGACGTAGATGGCTTTCATCCTGTTAATTTAGGGTTGTTGGCAGCAGGTACGCCTGCTATTGTGCCCGCTACCCCATGGGGTATCGTACGACTATTAAAATTCTATAGGATTGAAACCGAAGGCAAACACTGCGTCGTTGTAGGCAGAAGTCGAATCGTTGGACGCCCTCTAAGCATTTTACTTAGTTCTAAACCTTGGAATGCTACAGTAACCCTATGCCACAGCCGTACCAAAAACCTTGCAGATTACACTCAACAAGCCGATATTTTAATCGTTGCTGCAGGGAAACGACATTTAATCCGTAGTGAACATGTTAAAAAAGATGCTGTGGTGATTGATGTAGGCATTCATCGTGTTGAAGATGCAAGTCATAAAAAAGGTTATCGTTTGACGGGTGATGTGGATTTTGATGATGTAGTAGATAAGGTAAAGGCGATTACGCCTGTGCCTGGCGGTGTTGGACCCATGACCGTTGCTGCCCTCATGGAAAACACCCTTAAAGCAATGGAACAACAATGGAGCTCCCATTGAAAATCACTCCTTTAGCCTTAAAATGGCTGAAGCGCTATCATAGAAATATGCGCATTAAACCCCCTGAAGTCGTCCGTATCGGGATAGAAAAAGAACAACAATCCTTTCGCTATGTTGTTGGCTTTGATACCCCCAAAGCAGGTGACTTAACGTTTGAAATAGAAGGCCTTACGATTGTGATTGCTAAAGAACATGTTCCTTATTTAGAGGGCATGCAGTTGGATTATCATAATGGTTTGAATGAACAGGGATTTATTTTTATCCCTCCTAAAAGCACTCCGCCGACCTATAGGGTAAAGGGGTGAGCTGTTTTGTATTTCCGTGTTTCTCCAAAAATAGATGCCCTGCATTTGCTCGGCATAACACTGCAACTTCAGCACTGCAGAGAGTTTTGGCGTTGTTGAGTTTGTACGTGTAGTTTTCAGCTTTTGCATCATTTGTATTTAGGTTATGTGCATTACTTCACTTTGTGCGCGTTATTCCGTTATTGAATATGTCATTCCGAGCGTTAGCGAGGAATCTCAGTACGGACTTTTTTCATGGGTTTTTCTACTGGAAACGCAAGAAACTTTTAGCGTTTCCAAAGTTTCCAAAAAAGCGATGTCTTGGTATAACGCGGCAACCGCCACACTGCGGAAGGCTTTGGCGTTGCTGAGTTCGTGGGTGTAGTCTGCAGCTTTTGTGTTATTTGTGTTTAGACTATGTGCGCCATTCCAAGTGCGCATCATTACAAGCACAAAAGGAATATACATATTAAAGATAGTTGACTCAAAAGGTACAACCTATGGGAAGATTGCTATACTCCCGTAGATAAAGCCTTCAAGGAAATAAGCCAAACTGTTCTGCTCGGGAAGCAGATAGCGAGCGGATCGGTTTTTTATAGATAGGTAGTCGTTGCATGATTTGTTTATGCTGCAGAAAGCGCCATATGGAGGGGAACCACGTTTTAGGATTGTAATTTCCAAAGAATTTACGTAATTTGTAGTAGGTTGTTTGATTTGCTCTTCAAAGGTAGTAAAGAAATTCTAGAAACCTTCTTTATGTTGAATCCATTGTGCTGCAAGCAGTGCTCCTTGGATAAAGCCTTCTCTATTTAGTGCTTTGTGGCTGATAGTGAATTGGTTTACGTCGTGATACCCTCTTTCTTCACCGATGCGTTGATAGGCAATGATTAGCCCTTCTTTAGAAGGAGCTTGATTACGTAAGGGTCCAAGGAAAGAGTAATCGTTGTTTCCGTTGTAAATAGGTTAGAATGATGGTATTAAAGTCGTGCTTCCTCTTAAAGAAAGACTATAAACTTTTCGTCCGATTAAATTATAGATGCTTAGTTGTCCGTTTAATGGAGTATGGAGTTGGATAGTCAGGATAGAGGACGCAGGATTAGGGTAGAGGGTTGCTTGCAAAGGTTTTACTTTAGAACGTTTAATCACAACATTTTCTAAGAAGGGAGCGCTTATTAAAGTATCTTGGGTTGAGTTGTAGTTAAGGGTTAGTATAGTGGTTTTGGTATTCTTCCCAAAACAAGAGTAGTTAACACTTCTCAGTTGCATGGGGGTTGCCTTGGAGCAGCATCCATCCAGAAAAGCTGGAGTATCCCTATACACTATCTGCTTGGTACTGGTAGGAAACACTACGAACTACGTTGTTGTAAGTAAAGCCATTGATGGTTAAAGTGCCGTAGCCATCAACGCTATCTTTACTTGCCATAACGAGTTTGACACGTATGGAATCAAAGGGTAGTTGTCCAGGAAAGTGTAAAATACCCCATCCTGTGTCTTGCATCACGACCCCTATTTGATAAGGAAAGGTAAGCAATAGAAATGGGTCAGGTTGTACAGTGATTGGTGTTGGAGTTCCGTTAAAATCAAAAATAAACCCTATGAGTTCTAACTTTGATGATTGTAGGTTCATGTAGGAGTAGCCGTCGTCTCTTTTTTGTACTCAGTTTGCTGCAGGGAAGTTATTGGCGTAAGGAAGTGCTATCGGAATGGAGGATTTCTGTTGTATCCCTTTCCAAAGTGTCTAAGATAAAGTTCTAATTTTATCCGCTACCTGCTACTCGGAACTAAAACTGAGACATGTAGTAGTGTCTATTGTGATATAAAAGACACTACTCTTCAACGGTAAAAGATCGTTAGGCGTGATAACCAAAATATAACTTAGTGTACTACATTAAAACGGGCAAAATAGTTGCTTTTAGAGGTTTCTACTAAGATGAAATAATTGCCTTCAGGAAAATGTGATAGGGGAATAGTATAAGTGTTTTTACCCCGCAGAGGAAGCGTAAAAAGTTTTCGTCCATTGAAATCGTAGATATTTAATTGTCCCTGCAATGGGGTATGAAGTTGAATGGTAAGCCAGGAAGAGGCGGGATTGGGATAAAGTACGGCTTGTAGTGGCTGTGGTTGAGATTGTCTTACGATTGAGTTTTCTAAAAACGATGCTTCAATTAAAGTGCCTTGACTATCATATATTAGTGAAAATACTCTAGTTTTTTCATTTTTCCCTATCCATGAGTAAGTAGTAGCGTCAAGTCTCGTAGGATTTACATACAATAATTGCCATCCTATACCAGATAATAATCCCCACACACTATCTTCTTGATATTTATAAGCAACAGTACGTATAACGTTATTATAGGTTTGTCCATTAACAGTTAAAGTTCCGTCACCATCCGCTTCGTATCTTGTGATCAGCGTAGTTTTGGTTCGGATGGAGTCCAAAAAACCGGAAACGGGTACTTGTACGACAAACCATGCAGTATCTTGTATCACAGAACCTACTTGGTAGGGAAAGGTCACTTGTGTTAAAGGGGTAGGCTGCATAATAGCAGGAATAGAAGCCGCTCCTGTATCAACAACAAACCCTACCCACTCTAATTTAGAAGGTTGTAAGTTCTCATAAGTATAGATGTTCTTATATTTTTCTACACGATTAGCAGAGGGAAAACTATTTGCATAGGGCGTACTGCTAGGAGGTAGAATTTCTATTGTATCTCTTCTTAAAGTATCTATGGTAAAGCTCCAGCTTTGTCCGATACCACTGGGCCCTGGACTAAAATTAGTATATTGGGTGGTATCGGTGATGTAATATGTTGTGCTGTTAACCGGCAAAATATCGTTTACTGTAATCACTACATTTTGCGCTAGGGCGCTTAATATACCTACTACAAACCACCCCAAAATCCGCATTGTTATTCTATTTAAGTTTGTTGGGCAAAGTTAGAGAAAAAATTTGAAAAAACTATAAGTTAGTTGGTAATTGATAAATCTTGCATAAAGACAAACTTGTTGTACTTCGTTATTTTTTTTATAACAGAATATGGTAGATAATTTTTCATTGCGTGCATTTTGCGGTTTAAGCCAATTACCTGCATTCGGTCATAGTGCGTTGTCATACTTGAAATATCGGTTAGGTAAGGCGATTTTAAAGCAGATACAGCAGTTAATTTTGGAAGGGTTAAAAAAAGGAGGGTTATGAACTGAAGTTAGGCAAGATACAGATAGTAGATTCTACATTGGTTCCCAGTGTTTGTAGCGGTAAGAAGAGGAGAAAATCAGAGAGCGGTGCTGGTAAGAAGGAGAGTAGGAGTAGGGATAAAGATGCCCGATGGGTAAGTCGTGGAGGTCGGCATGTGTATGGGCATAAGATAGCAGTAGTGTGCGATGAGCAGGGATTGGTGCATGAGATAAGCCATTTTCCGGCGAATCAACATGATGTAAACCTGCGAGTTAGGGATAAGAAATAGTGAGGAGCGTCCTTAGGCGGTGCTATAGTAACAGAGTCAATCGTGCTTATATACGCTATAAGCTTAGAGTAAAAGATGGTATTATGCACAAAAGCGTACGTTGGAAGGTGTTGAGCAAGAAACGACAGGAACGTAATCGTGCTTATTGCTTGCAAGCGAGCGATAGTGGAGGAAATTTTTCGCTTGGGTTAAGTATAAATTTGGACTTAAGCGTTCAATAGTGTAGAGTGCAAGTGCTTTAGAGTGGATATGGTGGTGTATAGGCTATGGCGTATGGTCAGGAAATTACGATTAAAATGGGTTTAGAACTCTAAAGTAGGCTGTGAAAACCTTTAGAAATAGCAAAATTGAGGTTAGAGGGCTGAAACTAACAAAGGCAGATAGAAGAGTGAAATAGGGGAAGAAGGCTCCCTTGATTTTTTTTATAGAAAATGAAAATGGGAATTATGCAAAAGGTTCAATTATTTTTGAGAACTTAAGCAAATACTTAGCGTTTTCAAAGAGATGCTTCGGCTACGCTCGGCATAACACTACAACTGCCACGCTGTAAA
>WFXK01000317.1 GCA_015490695.1 Bacteroidota bacterium
CTTCTAAAGAAGAAGCTGAAAAAGCACTGGAAACCTGTAGGAACGTAAGTGCTTTTATCCAAACCAAGTTGAGCACTTTATTAAAATAAAATTTTAATCCATGAAATTTTCTTAATAAGAGGTTGAGACTCCAATAACATCCATTTTTCCTGAAGTGTGGCAGTGTTATGTCATGCCGAAGCATCTTCTCTGGAAACTATGAAAGTTTCTTTCTGTTTCCAACAAAGAAGTACACAAAAAAACCCTACTGAGATTTCTCGCCTTTGGTTCGGAATGACGCACTGACCTAAACACGAATGACGCAAAAACTGCAAGCTACACGCATAAAACCAACTACACCAAAACTTCTCCGCAGCGCTGAGGCTGTTGCGTCATACCGAGTGAACGCGAGGCATCTCTTTGGAAACTCTGGAAACACTAAAAGTTTCCTAAGTTTCCAAAATCCAATATTGAATATCAACGACAACCGCAATCTTCATACTTTAACCCCCCCTATGCGTACCTTGTACACACGATAACGTACACGCTCGTCCGAAAAATATAAAACCCCCTCCTTGGGAACTATGCCAACATAACGCCAATGACTAAAATACGGCAAAGCCCCAACAAAACGCCCGTCTGACTTGGAATGTATCCATAAATAACTACCCTCTTCACTTTGATACTTGCCATAAATATAACAACTATCCACCCCTAAAATCCGATACGACTGCGGTGCCCAATAACGTCTTAATTCCTCCCCAAAAGGGTCATACTCCACAATGGTATCATCGTACCAAAACTTTACATAAATGCGTTCTGGTAAACACAAGGTATCTACCCACAAATCGCACCAAACAAACTTCAAACCATAGTTAAGCGTTAACTTTTTGCGGAGAAACCTGTAAGGATACCTTCCCCAAAACCCTTCTAACACTGCTGTGTCTTCCTTTATACGAAACCAAGCAAAGGGATGTTCTGCTGGGTTCAAAAAACGATTACGATAATAGGTCCAGTACCTGCCGTGGTACACCCGAACATAAATTCTTCCGTTGCGTCCAAATACTTGGTGGTTGCCAAAGGGATTAGAAATGTAGGGCGGAGAATAAGAATAATAAAGCTTTTTGAATCCTGTTGGTTTTACTTGATAAATGCCACCGTGGACAAGGAGTAAGTTTCCTTTATAGCGATAAGCACTTCTCACACTTAAAATATCCATGGGCCAGAAGATTTCTGTATCACATGTAAGAAAGTGGGTTTGCCTACCTTCTTTATAATGCACTTCAACAGTGATATAATTCATTTTAAGACAGCTATTTTTGCAACTATAGTAATAAGCATCACTAAATACTTTCACAACCTCTGCTTTGGGTTCGTTTAGATGTAAGGTATCTATTTGGTAGTAGTAGCCACTACCAATTTCTAAAAGAAGCCACCACCACATTTTGTTAATCCTTAAGATAGTTGATTCCGCGTGTATGTATCTCAACACATGAAGGGCTTCCTTTATCTATGTCAATACCGCACACTTTGAAAGAACCTGCTGTTTCCACCCGGCAATCTACCTCTACATCTATCTCGGCAACGTCACATTTGCAAACGCATTTCTTATTCCAGTAATGTCTGCTTAAATCGCAAAATCTGTTCTTCATTTCCCAACAAAATCAATTTATCGCCAGGCTCTATGGTAACATCAGGGTCAGGGTTGATGATATAAGTACCATTGGCTTTTTTTATACCAATGACGTTTGCGCCGGTTCTACCACGGATGTTTAATTGCCGAATGCTTTTTCCTTGCAGCTCTTGTTTTAGGCGCTCATAACGGAACTCTTCAAAGAAGATGCCTTCTCGTACACTATCGCCTGTAAGCAAATTGATAAATTCTACAATATCGGGTTGGGAGACCAATTGAGCCATGTGTACGCCTCCAATGTGTTCGGGTAAAATCACATGATGCGCCCCAGCAATCTTTAACTTAGATAAGGCACTTTCCTTAGAGGCACGACTAATAATCCGTAATTTCGGATTTAATTCTTTCGCTGTTAACACCACAAACACATTATCGGCATCATTAGGAAGCGTAGTAATAAGCGCTTTTGCTTTTTGGATGTTTGCTAATCGCAGTAAATTTTCATCGGTTGCATCGCCAATCAAATAAAGCCATCGCCGTTCTGCCAATTCTTCCTCTACAGCTGCATTGTTTTCAATCACCACAAAAGGCTCATTCCTTCTTTGTAACTCCGAACAAATGGCTTTTCCATTGCGTCCGAAACCACAAATAATAGTGTGCTGCTGTAATTGCTCTATTTTCCGAACCATACGATACTCTTTTATAAGTTTTCTTGCGTTCCCTTCTACAAAAAAGGCAGTTAAATTAGAAACACCATACGTAAAGATACCAAAGTTAGTGATGATGAACAAAATGGTAAAGATTCTTCCTTCAGGCGACAAGGGTTTGACTTCGCCAAAACCTACCGTGGAGATAGTAATAATGCTCATGTAAAGGGCTTCGTTTAGGGTATAGTCTTCAATGAGCATGTAGCCTATGGTGCCTATGATAACGACGCTAATGAGCAAAAGGATGGTTATTCGCAGCGTTCTTAGGAAGTCTAAGACTAGTCGGACTGCGAGGGGGTACACTTTAGAGCCACCTGGGGGATTTGAACCCCCGACCTGCTGATTACGAATCAGCCGCTCTAACCCCTGAGCTAAGGTGGCTTGTGCTACGGCAAAGTTATAAACCTTTGCTGCAAACTACCAAGTACCCGCTGAATCGCCTCCCCCTTTAATAAACTCTCTTGATACTCCCCTTCAGGGTCTGAATCCAAAGTAACCGCACCTCCAACATGAAACGATAACTTCTGTTGCTTAGCATCATAAACCATTGTGCGTATTACAACATTAAAATCCGCATTATTTTGTGGGTCTATGTAGCCAATGCTTCCGGCATAAATACCTCTTCCCATAGGTTCATAGCGTTCTATCAGTTCCATGGCTTTCAACTTCGGTGCGCCGGTCATAGAACCCGGGGGAAATACCGCTTTAAAAATCGCTTGCCACGACACCCCCTCCTTTAACCGCCCCTCAATCGTAGAAATCAAATGATATAAAAAAGGGAAACGATAAACTTCAAACAACGCAGGCACATGCACACTTCCTACTTCACACACCCGCTGCAAATCATTACGACATAAATCTACAATCATTGCGTTTTCTGCTCGGTCCTTTTCACTACGGAGTAATTTCTCCTTGGCATTCTCCTCTTTAGCATCCCAAGTACCTTTAATCGGTTGAGTTCTAAGTTGTCTTCCTTCTCTTTGTAAAAAACGTTCGGGCGAAGCACATAAAACATGAAGATGTCTCCACTTCAAATACGCCGAAAAAGGCATAGGAGAACACTCACATAACGCTTTATACACGGCATAAGGTGAAGAGAAAGAAGCATAGCCATAAAAAGCCTGTGCAATATTCACTTCATAAACTTCGCCTTTGTAAATATGTTCTTGAATGCGTTGCACTGTTGCTATATACTGTGAGCGTTCAAGTGTTGTTTTCAATGGACTACAACGCACTTGAATAGGGGGTATTTGCACTGATGACACATCCAATGG
>WFXK01000318.1 GCA_015490695.1 Bacteroidota bacterium
CGATAAAACACGCTGCTTCTTTGTTGGATTATACAACAGAAACATTAATGCAAAAGAACTGGGAAAATGCTGTAAGACTGTTTAAACTTTGAGCTCCGCTAATAGAGCTGGAAAATTTCACTTATTTTTATTTTTTTATACTTTTGTGAACACTATGAAAGGGCAATTTAAGACTATTTTTGAACCTTTTAAGATTAAGGTAGTAGAACCTATTCGGATTACAAGTCGTAGTGAGCGGCAACGTTATTTACAACAAGCCCATTATAATTTGTTTTTATTGTCTTCGGACCAAGTCATTATAGATTTATTAACTGACAGCGGCACAAGCGCCCAGAGTGAAGCCCAATGGGCAGGCATCATGCAAGGAGATGAAAGCTATGCAGGTTCTACTTCATGGAAACACTTTTATGAAACCGTAAAAGACTTGACAGGCTATCCTTATGTGCTTCCTGTCCATCAAGGAAGAGGAGCAGAAAGCGTGTTGTTTGAGGTCCTTTGTCGTAAAGGAGCAAAATACTTTTTCAGCAACACGCACTTTGATACTACCCGCGCTAATATTGAGTACCGCGGCGCAACTGCTATAGATTTACCCTGTGAAGAAAGTCAAGATTTATTTAGTGATGCACCTTTTAAGGGAAACATTCATCTTCAAGAACTTAAAAAACAAGTAGAAAAGGTCGGTGTAGATAACGTTGGAGCCGTTATTTTAACCTTAACCAACAACTCTGGAGGAGGGCAACCTGTTAGTTTCCAAAACATTCAAGAAACAGCGCAATTTTGTAAAGAAAAAGGAATTCGCTTCTTTATTGATGCCTGTCGCATTGCAGAAAACTGCTATTTCATCCATACCAGAGAAGAAGGCTTTAGTCATTTATCTTGTTGGGAAATCGCACAAAAGATTTTTTCCTTAGCCGATGGGTGTTTGGTCAGTGCTAAAAAAGACTTTTTTGGAAATATCGGGGGTTTTTTAGCGCTAAAAGATGAAGCCTTAGCACAAGAATGCATGCAATACTTAATCATCACAGAAGGATTTTTAACCTACGGTGGCTTAGCAGGAAGAGATTTAGAAGCCATTGCCGTAGGAATCCGTGAAGCATTTGACATGGATTACTTGCGTTATCGTATACGTGCCTTGCAATATTTTAATGAAAAACTCCGAGCTATTGGGATTCCTGTAGTCTATCCTCCCGGTGGACATGCTGTTTATATAGATGCTCAAAAGTACTTACCTCACATTCCTAAAGAACATTTTCCAGGGCAATCGCTCTGCTGTGCTTTATATATAGAAGGAGGGATTAGAGCGGTAGAAATCGGCTCCGTTATGTTTGGTAAGAATGCTAAACATGAGTTAGTACGCCTTGCCTTTCCCCGTAGAGCCTATACACAAGCACATGTAGATTACGTCATTGAAGTCTTTTCCCATATAAACGCTATTAAAGAGCAGTTGCCTGGTTATCGCATTGTCTATCAAATGCCGTTTTTACGCCATTTCACTGCACACTTTGAGCCGATTAAAGGGTAATCCAGCCTACAGCAAAAGCAACAATGAGGAAAACAACACCCCAGAAAAATAGCATAGCTAAAATACCATAAAGGAAATGGAACTTTTTACCATGGCGTAAGAACCAATAGCGCAATCCCCCTAATAAGGCAAAGAGCCATAGGTATTTCAGTGGATTAAAGAAAGGAGTAGAAGGAGGTTCTACAAGAACGACTTCAGGAGGTGGTGTAGAAGGCATCCCTATTCCTGCCCAAACCATCCCAAGGCAACTTATCCAAAAAAAGAGGACTCGCTTCATAGTAAAGGCAATTCTACAAAAAATCTTTGATCTATACAACAAACGCAAACAAAGATTTTCTTTACTTTTGCCTTATGAGGCTACTACTGTGTTTGTACTTTTCTTTTGTTTCCGCTCAATTGTTATGGCGTGTGCAAGTTCCCAACCATAATGCTCCTTCGTATTTATTCGGTACAGCTCACTTTTCCTCTAAAAGCATAGAGCGCTTACTTAGCTATGTATTCCCTTACGTTGATTCGGTAGAAGTGGTTGCTGTTGAAATCAATCCGCAAGAGCAAGGATTAAAAGCGTTATCGTTATTTCAAAAGATGGTAGTTCAAGACAGCACTTATGACTTATCGCAGTGGATGTCTCGCCGAGCTTATCGCCGTTTAATAAAAATACTACGTTCCCGCGGTATGGAACCCCAAAGTTTTCTACATTATCAACCGATGTTCATTCATTTGTTACTTGTACAAAGCTTTCTTCGTAGTATCATCGCTACACGACAACCTGTAGACTTACAACTATGTCATTATGCAGTAGAAAAAGGCAAAACATGTAAAAGTTTAGAAACCATAGAGGAACAATTCCAAGCTTATACCTCTTTACCTTTAGATTTACAAGCGAAGCTATTAGCAGAAGATATAAAACATTTGAATGAGAAACGTTTAAAAAGAGACTTAGAGCGATTACATCGTCATTATTTGAAAGGGGATTTATCGGTTTTTTTGAAAGAGGTTAAGGCGTGGGAGCGTTATCCTGGGTACAGGGAAGCTATGTTAACCAACCGCAATCAACGTATGGTAGAACGTTTATGGAAGTTCTGGCAGGAAAAACGAACGGTGTTTGTGGCAGTAGGGGCATTACATTTAGCAGGGGAAGATGGTATTGTCGCCCTCTTAAAACAACAAGGCTGCTTAGTAGAACCTATCGCACTTCCTTCCCTAAAACCCGGGAGATTAACGGATTAAAGTAATATGTCCTGTACGAACTAATACCTTATTACGATAAAGACTTTTAGGGAAGATTTTTATGCGATAAAAATACACACCTTCTACTGCAGGAGCTCCATTATTTATTTTTCCATCCCATAAGCGTTCCATATCGGTAGAACGATGCACTATTCTACCCCAGCGGTCAAAAATCTCTATCTCTAAACGCTCAATAGAGCGCACCTTAATAGGTTTAAAGACATCGTTCACCCCATCGCCATTAGGGGTAAAGACATTGGGTAAAACCAAAACAGGACAATTCTCAAAGCAATATTCATAGGGTTGACTACGGTTGCCACTTGTATCTACTGCACGAAGATAATAGCAACCAGCAATGGATTGTTCTGCAACATTGGTGAAGGTATAAGTCAGTGTATTGGTATCTATGGTAGCGATTAATACAGGTTCCTCACCTTGATGGGGTGCCCATAAAATTTCATAATAACCAATATCACCACCGCAACTATCTGGTGGCAAAGTTACTTGGAAAACCACTTGAAACTGCTCGCAATCGGCATAGATATTCAAAGAATCAGGAGAAGGCATACAAGGGGGAATAGAATCCCGTGGATAATCACAAGCAACTTGTGAATCATTTAACAAAGGCCCTGCTAAAGCGGTATCTCTATAGGAACCTATGGAACGGACAAAATAACAGTACGTCACACCATTGCTTAAGCCTTTATCTAAGTAAGGAGGCGCCAAAACAGTATCAATAGGGACAAAAGTAGGGCTACCGGGGTCTTGTCGGAAAATAACATAGCGTTCATTATGCCAGGGAACCACTTCTTGCCAGTCTAAAAGCATAGCGTTTTGTGCTGGTTGTAGTTGCAAATAGATGCTGGAAGCTTGGTTTCCTTGGTCAATCAATTGGCGTGTGGCGTCATAAAGTTCAATTTTATAAGCGTAAGGATTTGCAACGGTATTTAGTCCTACATCTTGAAATGTGGTATCATCAAAAGGAATGTTGTCAGCAATGAGGGTGAAGGATGTTGGGGTAAAGCCTGTACCTCTATAAAGCCGATAAAAATAAGGTTTAGGGAAGAAGTTAGTATCTATGGCGTTGAGGTCAGGACGATACCAACCTACATCTATAGCGCCGTTTTGAACATCGGTTGTTACTACAGAAACTTTATTTAACAGTGGATAACTTCGCTTTAGGCGAACGCATCGGATAATAGTAGGACAGCTTTCCGAACCATCGGGATAGACGGCTGTCACTGCGTAACAATATTGCCCTCGGTAAACTAAGGGGCTATCTACGTAAGTAGTTTGAGGAGCAGGCACCTCGGCGACAAAAGAAAAATGGTTGGTTAAAGCCGAAGCATTGCAGCAGCTATCTCGCTCTAAGGAATCTACAAATTCTGAGCGGTAGATACGATAAGCAACGACGTTATTACATTGAGCGGGATTCCATTGCAGTAACACGCTTCGGCTTTGTGCCCACGCCCATAAACTATCCATCGGCGGCGGCAAAACCCAAATCTTTACAATCTTATCCGCATGTAAAGGAGGTGAGTTGGTTAAATTATCATGAGCATAAAAGTCTACCTGATAATACTTTGAACGAATATGTTCACACAAAGGCGTCCATTGCATTTGAATTTGAATAATTGGAAAACCTTGCAAAGGAAAAGCACTTAAAGGAGGGGTTAACTGCGGTGGCTGATTAGGCAATTGAAAAGGACCATTATTGCCCCGGCCTCCATTATTTAAATAAACATAGACACTATCTCCATTATCTGGGTCATCTACTTGAATGAGGATATTCAAAGTATCTTGTGCATAGACACATACTTGGTCAGGAGCGAGAATTTCAGGGGGGTTATTGTTGCAGTCTACTACAAAGATTGCCATATCTCGTATGGTTTCGGCAATTTTTCGTCCATTTCGCCACTCTTCTATTAAGATGCAAATGGTGTAAACACCTACTTGTTGAGGGGTATTCCAAGTAATAAGTCCTGTTTGAGGGTCTATGGTAAAAATGCCGCCAAAGGCATCTGGGTATTGGTAGTTTTGTACGTTCATTGGTACCGTTGGTCCGATGCTGGGGTCAGGATGGTATTGTAGATTAGGAATCAATTGGAAAGAGAGCGAATCGCCATCGGGGTCATAAGCACCAGGATTGTGGGTCCAAAGTTTTCCAATGCAGGCATCGTCTAAGGGGTCATTGAGCAGTTGCACAGAGTTATTAGCGCCCAGCGTAGGAAGATTGTTTACATAAGTATACACATAAAAGGCAGTGTTTCCTGAGTTGGTCATGTTAATAACGTTTTCTACTCGGGCATAGTCGGCATAGCGTAATTGGTAAACACCTGGACCTGGGAAGGTATAAACAGCTCTATAGTAGTTTTTCTTGATACGGGGTCTTATGAACTCTCCCATACGTTCTGGGGGAGTGCAGCGCGAACCCGTAGGGCCATTCTCTCTTGGAATATTTTCTATGCGGTCTATTAATTGTGTACCTGAAGCGTTCCAAATCTCTATAGTAGCACTACATCTGTCCACACCGCGGGCAATAGGATCTGTATAGGTCGTTAAAAGGATCTCATAGGTGTTTGCACCTATTCTTTTATAAGTAATTTGCCCCGCAAGATTATGGGAAGCTTGAGCGATAGAAATAAAAACAAGAAGGAGGCTTATACGGCGCATTGCTTTACAAAATTATAAAAAATCTTTTGCGAAGACTATGGCGAATGTGATAAATGTCCTCTTGGATTTTAGTGTAAATGTTCTACTTTTGAGGCAAAAGTAAGAAGAGCGATGAAGATAGAGCACGTTTATATTTTAGTAGATTTTTCCCAGGCATCCTTAAACGCCTTACGTTATGGCGCTTTAATTGCTAAACAGTTCAACGCTACTGTCCATTTAGTCCATGTTTATGAGCGTCCTTATATAACGATTGCTCAATCAGGCGTTTGGAATCTTGCAGTAGACGAAGAGCAAGATGCCGCAATCCGACATCAACTCTATCAACAATTAGCAGAAGTAGCCAAACAGAACAAGAAACATCTTCAAGGATTGACCGTGTATGAAAAATTAATTGCAGATTTGCCTCCCTATAAGTTTTATGAAGACATCAAAGAAGATAAATTAACGCATGCAATAGCGGTTTGCGGTACTACAGGAGCTACAGGAATCTTCCACGGAGAACTTCTAGGTACCACAGCAGCACGTCTGATACGTTATGCACCTATTCCTGTATTTGTAGTACCCGTAGATACTATGGCAACCCGCATTAAGCACGTTGCTTATCCCACAAATTTTCAAGAAGATACCTTTCCCATTTTAAAGCGCGCTTATGACTTTGCTAAAGCATTTAAAGCAGAATTTTCTATTATTGCTATTAACCGTAAAGAAGATGCGGAATTTAACCGCTATGTAACAGAGCGATTTAAAGAAACGCAGGAATTATTAGGAGATTCTAAAATCCGTTTATACATTTACAGTCATCCCAGTGTCGTTGAAGGGATTATAGAAACAGTCATTGTAAAACAAGTAGATGTCGTAGCAATGTTTACACATGGCAGAACAGGCTTAGCACACTTAATAAAAGGAAGCATTACAGAGCAGGTAGCCACCCATTTACGGGTAGCACCTATTTTAGCCTTAAAAGAGATTCGCTAATTTTGACTTTGCTTTATGCAAAGCCCCATTGCTATTGGTGTCGTCGGTGTAGGACATTTAGGGAAACGGCATTTGCAACATCTATTAAAGTTAAACTTTTATAACGTTGTCGGCTTCTATGATATTGATGAAAAAACACAAAAAGAGGTAGCTAACACTTATGGCGTAGCTGCCTTTCAATCTTACGAAATGTTATTAAAAGAATGTGATGCTATCTTGATTGCTACCCCTACCTTAACCCACTACTGGTATGCTGCAGAAGCCATTAAAGCAGGCAAACATGTTTTTATAGAAAAACCCGTAACAGCAACCTTAGAAGAAGCGCAATCGTTATTACAATTAAGTAAAGAAGCCAATGTAGTGGTTCAAGTTGGACATGTAGAACGCTTTAATCCTGCTTATTTAGCCCTACAATCCTATTCGCTTGCACCTACGTTCATAGATTGCCAACGATTAGCGCAGTGGAATCCTCGGGGTACAGATGTTTCCGTAGTGTTAGATTTAATGATTCACGACTTAGATATTGTTTTGCAACTTATCCCAACCAAAATTCGTCGTATAAGTGCTTGGGGAGTAACCCTAATGAGTGATTCCCCTGACATTGTTAACGCCCGATTAGAATTTATTAACAATGCTATTGTTAACTTAACTGCTAATCGCATTGCTTTAACTAACGTTCGCAAAATGGAATTGTACCAAGACAATCAATACATCATTATGGATTTTCTAAAAAGACAAAGTTATATGTTTTCTTTGACCGATACGCCGAGAGAATCACCAGCGACGATGGTTATAGAAAAAAATGGTAAAACAAAGTTTTGGTATCAAGAGGCTATTGCTGTGCCTGACGTAGATGCTATACAACAAGAGCTAAAGAGTTTTGCCCAAGCGATTTTGAACGCAGAAGAACCGCCTGTTACCCTATATCAGGCTTATAGAACATTAGAAATAGCACACAGAATTACTGAGAAAATAGAGCATGTGGCGTTATAGTGTGGGACTGCTATTGTTATTGGGTTGTCAGTCTGCTAAAATTACTCCTGATAAGTACCCGTTTTATTTATATTTAAATAAAGGCGGACTCATAGAGGGGCAAGATACTTTTTACGACCTTATTCCTGTTGCTTGGCTTTTCCCTTATCCTGATTATTATGGGACGTTTTCGCTTCCACAACAAATTCCTTTGCCTGCCTCCTTAGGGGAACGATGGTTATTTATTGGAGCAGGAGTTCATGAAAACGGGCAACAACTACGTCCACAACGCTATCCCTTCTTTCAATTTGACTCTATATATATCCGTACAGAACCTGAAGGCTATTTATCTTATACCCCCTTTTTTCGTTATTACGCCGATACTTTCCTTTATAAACCCTATGAAGAGGACTTTGAAGGGCTTGGCATAAATTTTGAACATTTTTCGCCAAGAGCAGATAGTGTAACGATGACCTTTACTAACGATGCTTATCGGGGCAATCAAGCCTTAGTTATCTACTTTGATAGCCTCAACCACGTCTTAGAGGTTGTCTCAAGTAAGGCTTTTACCCTTCAGCGGAAAGGATCGCCAACATGGTTAGAAATCGCTATTAAAGGCGATATTCTCCTTAGCGTAGGAATCGTTTGGCAAGAAGGTACCACAGTACAAGTGTATAACTATGTTACCTTAGTACCTGACCGCTACCGCTGGAAACGTATTTTCATCAATCTGTCTCCTTTAATTGCCCAAACACCCGTCAACGCTAATTATAGACTGTATTTCTATACTGATTCGTTTAAAAGAAGAGATACCCTCTATGTAGATGCTTTACGGGTTTTACAATTTCGCCCTTAAGACCCTATGAAGAAGCAACGTTATTTAGAAGTTTTGCATGGCATCTGCGATTTTATTGTGTCGTTCACAATTTGGTTTCTATTCTGGTTCATTCGAAAGAAATCATTTGAATTAACTGAAATTCCCGATATAACCATCCGAGAATGGGCAATCGCTACAGGAATCTCTATCGGTTGGATCAGTCTCTATTGGCTATGGGGACTTTACCACGTCCCCTACAAAGAAAGTCTATCCAAAATCTTAGGAGGGCTTTTTCAAAGTACTTTAATCGGTTCTTTGTTTGTCTTTTTTATCACTTATATCAATGACCCTGTAGGCTCCTACGACGCCTTCCGTTATATGTTTCTCTACTACTTCTTAATGCAATATGGCGGTGTTGTGCTTATGCGCTTAATACTGCGTTGGACAATTAAACAACAAATCAATAAAGGAAAACTTTCTTTCCGAACCCTATTGATTGGACAAGGGAAAAAAGCTTACGATATTTATAAACAACTAAAAAATAAACCCAATCCTTTTTATCGTTTAATCGGCTATTTACCGACCCAACAAGGGCGCCCTAATGGACGACGCTCTCGACTCTTTGGCAAATTAAAACGCTTAGGATATTTAGAAGACCTCCCTGAAATCATTCGTAAAAGAAATATTGAAATCATTCTTATTGCATTGGATAAAGAAGACTATGGAAAAATCTACGACATTCTAAAACACTGCTACGACAATCGTGCTTCTGTATATATTGTTCCTGAACTTCAAGACTTTTTAATCGGAAACATTCGGGTATTAGAAATTTTAGAATCCCCTCCTTTAATAGAAGTTTATCCCCGTTTATTATTCACCCGAGAAGCTATCATCAAACGCGTTATGGATATTACCGTATCGCTAATTATGCTATTTCTGTGTGCTCCTTTATTTGTTATTATCGCAATACTGATTAAATTAGATTCTAAAGGACCTGTTTTTTACACTCAAGAGCGTATAGGAAAAAATGGAAAACCTTTTACTATTTATAAATTCCGCTCTATGTATGTAGACGCGGAAAAACACGGTCCTGCTCTATCTTCAGAAAACGACCCAAGAGTAACCCGAGTAGGAAGATTTTTAAGAAGACTTCGTTTAGATGAACTTCCTCAGTTCTTTAATGTCCTAAAAGGTGATATGAGTTTAGTAGGACCTCGTCCAGAACGCCGTTATTACATTGACCAAATTGTAAAAAAAGCCCCTGAGTACTTACATCTTTTGAAAGTACGCCCAGGTATTACCTCACTTGGACAAGTCAAATTTGGTTATGCTGAAAACGTTGACCAAATGATTGAACGAATGAAATACGATTTGCTCTACCTTAAAAATTTTTCGCTCATTTTAGACCTTAAAATTCTTCTTTACACTATCATTGTGGTATTAGAAAGAAAAGGGAAATAATATGGCATTAAGTCCCCTATATAAGGCTATTTATGAAGTAGTTTGTTGTATCCCCCGTGGGAAAGTAACCACTTACGGAGCTATTGCCCGCTATTTAGGACTTTCCTCAGCAAGAGTAGTGGGATGGGCGCTGAATGCCTTAAAAGATAGCAGCACATTATATAAAGTACCTGCTCATAGGGTTGTTAACCGCCACGGCTTTTTAACAGGCAAACACGCCTTTCCAACTCCAACAATGATGGAAGAGCTACTTAAAAGTGAAGGAGTGCCCGTAAAAGATGGGAAAATACAAAACTTTGAATGTTACTTCTGGGACCCTCATTCCTTAAGAACGAAAAAGGAAATGATAAAATAATGCATCTTTTAACCTCGTAGGAAGGCTTTTTAGAAAAGCAACTTGCATTTTAGCATCCCAGCCTACAAGCACTCGGGCTGGTATAGTACGCTTTTTTAGAAGTCGTTTAACTACCTTAGCAACTTTCATAGGAGGAGAAGCACTGCGAGCGGCTCTACGAACAACTTGCTCTACTTTCTCAATTGCTCGCTTGTAAGGGGGAAAACGCTCTATATCCACAACATTTTCAAACTGTTTAGAAAACTGCTCACTTTTCTCCCAAATAGGTGTACGAATTCTACCCGGTTTTACTAAACAAACTTGAATTCCCCATGGCTTTAATTCTACCCGCAAAGCATCGCTATAAGCCTCTAAAGCAAACTTAGAAGCACAATAAGGCGCAACAAAGGGCATTGTAACGCTGCCTAATACGGAACTGATCATTATCACTCGCCCTTTTTGAGGTCGTAATAAAGGAATAAAAGCCTGCGTAGTACGAATCACTCCAAAAAGATTCACCTCAAAAACCTCTTTCATGGCACTTATAGGCAATAACTCTACAGGCCCTCCTAAGGCAATACCCGCATTGTTAATTAAAGCATAAAAATGTTGGGCATAAGAAGTCTTTACTATCTTCACAGCTTCCTCAATATCCCGCTCAATGGTAACATCTAATTTAACAGGAATAGCTCCTAATTGTTTTAAACGTTCTTTATCCTTTTCTTTTCTATAACCTGCTAAAACCGTATAGTCCTTTACTAAAGTTTGCGCTATAGCATAGCCAATGCCTGTGGTAGCACCAGTAACTAGAACGACCTTAGTCATAAAGATGAGCAATAAACTCTAACTTTTGTGGATTCACAATATAAATTTTTCTTCCTTCTGTGCGAATTAGGTTTTCTGCTTTGAACTCTGATAAGGTGCGACTAGTAGTTTCTCGGGCACTTCCAATAAAACTGGCTAAATCTTTCATAGAAATATCTATGTAATCTTTGCCATACTTTTCTTTATTATATTGATGAAGAATTAAGAGTGCTTCTGCTAAGCGTTCTACAACACTTTTTTGAACTAACTGATTTAATCGCTCTTGCATTCTACCTAAATCAGAAGATAGTTTTTGCATCATCGCCATAGCAACCTTAGGATTTTTTAATAGGGTTTGTTTAAAAAAGTCTTTGGGTATAATACATACTTGTGAAGGCATTAAAGCGATAGCAGAAGCCCGATAACGTGTTTCAGCAATCAAAGAACGATAACCTACGATCTCACCTGGCAGAATAATACGTAAAATTTGTTCTTTTCCTTGTCCACTAAAGACCGTTAGTTTCAACTCTCCTTGATATAATACATAGAGTGCCAGAGGCTGTTCTCCTTCATTAAAAAGGGCTTCCCCTTTCTTTAAAAAACGATGGCTTTTAATGGCATTTAATTCTTCAATAACAGATAAAGGACAATTGGCTATAAGCGTGTGCCGCTTATGCGGACACTCTACACAATTAGGTAAAAGGGCTTTCCGTTTCGGCATAGTAAGGAATAAACTTCCCTGTCAAAAGTAGAAAACTTTTAGGAATGTGACAAATATCACATTCAATATTGAAGCAAAATATCAGGTCTTTTTTCTTGTAATGCTAAAATTGCTTGCTGTAAAGAAGCAGGAGTATCTCGTAAATCTATATAATGCAATGAAGACATTTGAGCAAGAGCATCCATAGGCAATTGCCGCAAAGGATTCCCCCGTAAATTCAAAGAACGAAGATAACGCAGTTGAACAATACTCTCAGGTAAAGCTGTCAAACGATTATAAGATAAATCCAAAAAACGTAGTCGCTTAAAATGTAGAAGCTCCTCTGGGAACGTTTCCAATTGATTTCCTGTCAATAAAAGTATTTGCAGCTTATTTTTATCCCCTATAATTACGGGCAGGCGTTTTAGTCCTCGGTAACTTAAATCTAAACGATAAGGAGGCTCTTCAGGGATTTGCACAGGTAGCCAGCGTTGACATAAGCGTGCCAAATAAATTAAGACGATTAACGTAA
>WFXK01000319.1 GCA_015490695.1 Bacteroidota bacterium
GTCCTATAGATAGCCTTATTCAACGCATGGGAAGAGTGCAACGCCATATCCGTCCCGACGACACTGATACTCCTGAACCCAATGAACCCAATGTGTATGTGTTTATTGATACTAAGAAAAATAAAAAAGAAATATCCATTACCGATTTTGCAGAAGGCAAAGTGTACGAAAAAGGACTAATGAACCTAACTTTTTACCATTTAATAAAAAAACACTTTCCAAACATTACGCTTCCCAAACCTACAAAAGATAGTTGGAGAAAGAAAGATTGGGAAACTATAGAAAAACAGCTATTTTCCTCTTCTTCCTCTTTAAGCGAAGAACAAAAACACGACCTTATTGATTCCCTTTTCTCTGACGACCTTTTCAAAGAAACTACCTACTATGAAACATTTCAAAAAACCTTGGAAGTTTTACAATTAGGTTGGAGTGCCAGTAATCGTGATGAAGCGCAGAAACTTTTTAGGAGAATTGCCTCCGTAGCGATGGTGCATGAGAACGACATAGAAAAGATTGAAGAGATTGTGAATAAAATTCCTAACCCCTCTTCTATGACACGACTAAAATTTTTAGAAGCGATTTATGCTCCTTTTGTATTTCAAGATTATCCTTATAAGTGGGAATTGAGAAAACCACTTTCGGAAGTCCTTTTGGAAAGATTAGGAAACCTACCTCCACGTTTAAAGCGTTGGACTCGCCCTATTTGGGTTGTAACAGACAAAGAAAATTTTTCTAACATACTATGAGCATCTTCCGACTAAGAGCTTATTTTGTTGCAGAAAATAGAAGTTCATTTCAGTTACCTATGACCCGTTATCGTGCTGCATTCCATAGTCTTATTAAAAAAGCCGTAGAGGCATTTGATGAGGTATTATATCACCAGCATTTCAATACCAAACGACCGATTCCTAAGCCTTACACTTTTGCCGTGCTCTTTAACCGAGGAGCGCATTTTGATAGAAACACCATCACAGCCCAATCCCTATCTTTCCTCTTCAGTACAAACGACCTAATGTGGTTTACGGCGGTATATAATCAATTAGTGAAGATAAAAAATAAAGGTTACCTCTTCCCAAATAGCGTCCGACTCTACGCTAAACAAACCCAAATACTTCCTGTGCCTAAGGTGCAAAGTGAAAAAATCAGAGTACAAACCCTTTCGCCTATCCTTATTCGGGACCCTAAACTAAAAACAAAAACAACCACAAAAGAAGAGAAATATTTATTACCAAGATGCAAGTTTCGCGGAAGCGACTTTAATGGAGACCATGGATTTGAAGATTGCTTTAAGGAAAATATCCGAAGGCAAATTAACGCTGTAACGGACGAAACGATGGCAAAGGAGCTAAAAGCCCAAGTAGAAGAACTACATTTTATCTCCGATGGGCATCTAAAAGGAAGTATTTTTCAAATAGAAAAAAACGGTAAAGTGTTAAAAATGCCGGGTTTTCGTGGTGTTTTTAGTTTAGAAGGGCCAAAGCCGTTGTTAACTTTCCTTTTAGCCACAGGCATAGGCGCCCGCCGCTCCCAAGGCTTCGGTATGATAGACCTCATCTCTACATAACCATGAGCATCACCCTATACCCCTCTAATTGGTTGTACAACGCAGGTGTTATAGGATTTTTGAAAGTGCTCGAACAATGCGGAGAGAATATAGAAGCGTCCTACCTACAAAGTGATGGAAGTGTGAAGATAGATTTAGACTTATTACAAAAACTACTCTCAGAAAGAGAACCTTCACTAAAACAGATAGAGTTATTTCAAAACTTCTCGAAATACTGGTGGACATATTTGCTTTCTACTATCAAAGAGAAGAGCAGTGAAATATGGGTTAATGCAACACCGTCCCATTCTGATGTTCAGTCTATGGAACAAGCTATAGAAAATATAATAAAAGCAATAGGAAAAGAAATGGGAGCGAGCAGCAAAAAGAATAGAAATGAGAAGGAGAAAAAAAATAAAAAAGAAAAGTTCAATAACAAGTTAAATAGCAATGAGAATTTATGGCATACCGCAAAGAATTTAATAAACACTATTGGATTAGATGAAGTAGAGAAAGCCCTGGAAGAGAGTAAATCAAAGGTTAAAAAAGAGAAGGTAAAAAGTTTGGTCAATTACATCATAAATAATTTTAGTGGCACAAAAGATCTACAACATCTGCTAGTTTACTTTCAACTTTACCGCCCTGCGTTGGGAAGAATAAATAATGAATATAAAAACATGATCAACAATAGCAAATGGGAAACCCCTAAGAAAGTAATATGTGATTTCAAAAAACTAAGTGATTTCAAAAAACTAAATCCCGCCCTCTCTTCAAAAGTCTCTTCTAATGGATACCTAAAATGTTTTTTTTGTTTGGAAAGCAAAAACGTAGAGCCTATAGACTATATGTATTCTTCTGATCTTTTTCCTGCTTCTGGACTTCCTAATTCCAATTGGAATAACGAAGGACAAAACTTTTATTGTGCTTTTTGTAGATTCTTACTCATCCACAAGCACCTGGGAATGTTCAAAACACAATCCAATGAATACTTTTTCATCAACGCTCCTTCTTTCCAACTTATGTGGGAACTCAACCAATATGCAGAAAAAATTTTATCTAAAACGACCAACCTTAAATCACTTCTTGGGCTTTCTCTACTGGAATTTACACTACAAAAACAACAAACACTCCATCAATGGTTAAAACATAATATTGAAATAGTTATAAAACGAGGAGACCAAATCTACTTTTTTACACTAGACCCTCAAGTATCCCAAGTTCTTAATGACTATTCAATTGCTTCAAAACTGAAAAGTTTACAATCCATGCCTATTTTTTCTTTGATTATGAACAAGCAATGGGATATGCTCAACGAGATTGCGTATCAGCTCCAACGAGCAGTTGCCTCTGAAAACATGCAGTCTTATAAACCTATTGTAAATCAGTGGCTACCTGGTAGTAGCTTATCTAAGAAAAATCTTTTATACCAAGCCGAAACCCTTCTTTTCCTCCGAGGACGCATTGAAGAGGTGTTAAGAAACTAAATCATTATAAAAATGAGTACCAATAACAATGACATTCAAGCGCTTAAAGAGAAAATTATTCAGTTGCTAGAAGAAACAGCAAACAACCCGACAGAGGAAGGAATGAAGAAACTTCTTAAAAAAACTTTCCAGTTAACAGAGAAAACCGCCCTGGATAAGGGAAAAATAGACAATTACCGTAAAACTCTAAAAGAAATCCTAAACGAGCAATATATTCGTCTTGCTTATCTTTCTAAAGCCCTTAATAAAGATACTAAAGAGCGCTCTTTAACAGCATTGATGGAGAAACTAAAAAGTAAAGGTTACTCTATTTCCAGAGATTTATCTAAGTATACAGATAGCAATCCCTTTAAGAATCTTATTTATCGGCTTTTAGAGTTAGCTCGCTTAGCAAGGCGCGATGCCCTTTATGCCATGTTGTTAAGAATTTACGTTATCGCAGGAGAAAAATTTCCTAAGGAGCTTGGCGAGGCATTCCTTCCCCGCTATTCAGATAGAGAATTCACCCTTTTGCTTTCTGCTTACCTGACCGGTGTGCAACAAGGCTTACTTGAACAATCAACAACTAAATCATAAAAAGCTATGAGTGACAAAAAATTAAATTTTCACCTGACGATAACCCTTGTATGGGATGGACATGCGCTAAATCGGGATGAAAAAATCGGCGGCAACATCATCGCTATTAAAAAACTCCACAAAAACGGACAAACCTACTCCTTCATCAGTAAAACCGCTATCAGACACTACCTGTGGAGTACCCTGCAAAGAACACAAGGGTGGAAACCTACACCTACTGCTGAAAAAAACAAAGTTGTTCAATTCAAAGTCAACGAGAAAGATGACGAGGGAAACGAGATTAATATCAAAAATTATGCTGAAATAGACCTTTTTGGTTATATGAAAACAGAGGCAGAACAGAAAGCACTTACCCGAAAAGCCGTTATCGGCATCACTAAAGCGGTCTCTATTGAACCCTACTTAGGCGATATGGCTTTTTACGCAAACCACGACCTTGCCAAACGAAGTGGTGCAAACCCTAACCCCTATACCAAAGAAGAACACGCCAGCTATTACTACTGCTCCTTTACTATAGATACCGAACGATTGGGAAAAGATGAAAATACTAGTAGCCCAGGAATTCCAGTCGAAGAAAAAACAAACCGTATTTTAGCCGTTTTAGAAGCCCTGCACAATGGATCCTTGGCTCAAACAAGCGGTGAGTCAAATCCTTTAACACCGATTTTTTTCCTTGTGCTACCTGTGAAAGTCCCCGTTCCTGTTGCCCACTCTTTATTACACTTTGAAGTGGACGACAAAGGAATACTCAAAGTCAAAGGATTAGAAGAGGTATTAAATAATGGTTGGGTGTTACAAGACAAACCTGTATATCTATTCCATTGTTCCAAGACAGAAGTAGCTATACCCCCTTCTCTATCAGAGAAAATACACCACGGGAAAGGATTCTCAGACCTTAAGAAACTTTTCGAAGAAAAGTGGCAAGCCTCTCAAAATAGTTCTAACTCCTCCCCTTCCTAATCTTTGGTCTTACTTTCTTAGCCGCTTAGACGCTTGTGGAGGGTACGGGATTCGAACCCGTGACCTCCAGCATGCCATGCTGGCGCTCTAGCCAACTGAGCTAACCCCCCAAGCAGCCACAAAATTAAACACCTTTTTGTAAAAAAACAAGTTTTAACGATAATAAAAAGAATACATTGCCCGTCTACCATCAGGATGTAACCCCTCTATAACAATATACCCTCTAATGCGTTCTAGCAACTGCGCTAACTCCTCTACATTGCGAGGACGATACCGATTAATCGCCAATATAACAAACCCTTCAGGAATCCCTAATTGGCTCAATATGCCCCCTGAGCGCACTTCAACCACCCTAAAACCGCCTTCAACGCCAAACTTTTGTTTTTCAAACTTGCTTAAAGGCGTTACTACCGCCCCTAAAACAGGAGAATAATAACGGACTTTCTTTAAAATCGTTGTTTCTCCCTCTTCATTGGTAAGCACTGCAGTCGTTTGCCGTATAGAATTTCCTCTGCGATAGGTGATGATTACCTTGTCGCCCGGACGAAAATACGCTAAGCGCTCTAAATACTCTGCTTTAGAATTCACTTCCACTTCGTTAATCTTTAAAATCACATCGCCGGGACGTAAGCCTGCTTTCTCTGCTGCACTTCCTTCTAAAACATCAAACACATAAACTCCATGATAATCCGGTAAACGATTGTTTACAATCACTTTTTCGTCTATGTCAACCACTTCAGCACCTAAGAACGCCCGTTGAATGCTACCATATTCAATAAAATCCCTTGCAACTTTTTTTACTAAATTGACAGGAATAGCGAAGCCATAACCGATATAAGTTCCTGTTTTGGTCGCAATCGCTGCATTGATGCCTACTAATTCCCCTTTTGCATTGACTAATGCACCTCCGCTGTTCCCTGGGTTAATTGCCGCATCGGTTTGAATAAAAGATTCAATAGGAAATTGTCCATGAAGTAAATTGATGTTACGTCCTTTAGCGCTTACAATCCCTGCTGTGACGGTATAACGGAGGTTCATAGGGTTACCGATGGCTAAAACCCAATCACCAATACGTAATTTATCGGAGTCGCCCATAGGGATAGGAGGTAATCCTTTAGCATCAATCTTTAACAAAGCAATATCGGTTGCAGGGTCGCTGCCTATGACTTCTGCCAAATAAGTTCGTCTGTTTTGTAAATATACCGTGATTTTATCTGCGTTGGCAATCACGTGATGGTTGGTTACGATATAGCCGTCTTCTGAAATAATCACTCCTGAACCAGCCCCTTGGACAATGCCGGGGTTGTAAAAGAAGTCCCAGAAGCTCCAAGAGGGACGAGAGCGCCCAATGGTTTCAATATAAACAACGGAAGGAATAGCTCTTTGCGCAGCATAAGCTAAATTAGGTAATGAATCGCTTACAGCAGGCTGATTGACCCATTGTACAGGAGGCGAAACAACCCCTGTGAACGGATGACGACTTAAATACCAATAAGCCCCTAACCAACCGCCCACTAATGCAATCAAAAAAACGACAATCCACTGAAGTTTTCCCCGCATTTTCTTTACCTTTGGCACTGCGAATTTATAAAATAAAAATGCGACTACCACTGCTATTGATAACCATAGCACAAGCCCAAACGCTTGCAACACAAATCGCTAAACTCCATAATACCCTTTTAGAAAAAACCTTCCCCTATACCCCTCAATTACTCACCTCTGAACAGCAACAATGTTACGCCTTAGTGAAAAACTATTCTTACGACTCCTTAGCTTTATTACTTGGACTTCGTCCTGAGGTTAGGATTCTATTAGATAACCTTCATCAATGGTGCTTAAATTTCAATGATTTGCCTGAGCAATGGATACAACTACAGCAACTACGACAAAGAATTGTCTATCATAAAAACCTTTATGAGCCAGAAAAACAGCTTTTACGTGCTATTATTCAATTGCTTTACCATAGTTATTGGTTTTGGAAGCGGAGAGGATTTCAAAAGAGTGCCTTAGGCGTTGTGATGGAAGCCGATGCTTTCGGTTTGCTAAAAGGCATTTTAGCAGGATTGCTCTTCTTTGGTCTTTATGACCTTAATCGGATGCCCACAACAGTTGGTATTGCTGGTGGTATTGCCTTAGCAGTCTTAATCCCTGCTATAGAATCTGCTATTGTCGCCATTAAAAAGAAAAAAGGGCAACTGCAGGATTATTGGATTTATCCTTAAATAAAAATGACGCGCACCCGTTTAAGTGTGAATATTAATAAAGTAGCGTTATTGAGGAATTCTCGTGGGGGGAATATTCCAGACGTTTTGCGCTTTGCAAAAGATTGTGAAGCCTTTGGTGCAGATGGTATTACAGTTCATCCTCGTCCTGATGAGCGGCATATCCGTTACAGTGATGTCTATGCATTAGCAAACGTTATAGAAACCGAGTTTAACATAGAAGGGTATCCTTCTGAACGTTGGTTAAAGATGGTTTTAGAGGTTCGTCCCACACAAGCCACTTTGGTTCCCGACCCCCCAGATGCGCTTACTTCTAATGCAGGGTGGGACGTGATAAAACATCGTTCGTTTTTAGAGCCGATTATAGCGCGTTTGAAAGCTGCGGGAATTCGGGTTTCGCTTTTTGTGGAAACAGATTTAAAACAGATTGAGGCAGCAAAAGAAGTAGGAGCAGACCGCATAGAGCTTTATACCGGTCCTTATGCCGAACGTTTCTTTGAAGACCCGCAATCAGCCATCGCTCCCTATGTAGAAGCAGCTCGCTTAGCAGAACAATTAGGTTTAGGACTAAACGCAGGACACGACTTAAACCTTCAAAACCTACCTTATTTAAAACAACATTTACCCAATCTACTAGAAGTTTCTATTGGTCATGCCCTGATTTCCGATGCGTTGTACCTGGGAATAAGACGAACTATTGCCGCCTATAAGGCTTGTTTACGTTTCTAAAAACAGAAAGTTATAACGTAAGAAACTTAAGAAAACTTGCAAAGTTTCCCAAGTTCCCCTAAAGAAAAGTGTCATAAAAAGCTTATGAAGCAATGTTTTGTTTCCTTGTTCTTTCCGGTAAGACGGTATATCTTTGTATACGAAAATCCATTATAGAATCGTTAAAAAAGTTAGTCTATGCGGTATTGGTTTATTTTCTTTCCTTGTTGGCTTATGGCACAAAAGTACTTTACGCAACCAGGGCAATGGCGCTCTTATTTGAACCACTATAATATCTTAGACATCATTGCCGCTCCACCATACGTGTTTGCAATATCCGATGTAGGAGTAATTCGCTACCATACTAAAGAACAAGCACTATACTTTTATACTACTGTAGAAGGACTTCACAGCTTGTATCCCTCAGCAATTGCTTATGACAGTATTCACCAAATTATCGCAATAGGTTATAAGGATGGTACTATAGATTTTCTGTTTATGGAAAACTTAGACAGCATTATCCCCTCTTTTGATATCTACTTAAATAAAAATCTTACCTTTAAGGAAATCTACGCTATGGTCCCCTATAAAGGAGAATGGTTTATTGCTACAGGCTTTGGTATCGTTATCTTTAACCAAAACCGAATGGAAACTATAGCAAATTACTTCCAAATTGGGAACAATCCTATTTATACTGAAGTCCGAGATATTGCAATATGGAACGATACCCTATGGGTAGCCATGAACAATGGCTTATGGTATTTACCTTTACAAAATCGTAATTTCAATCCTATATGGTACAAAGACCCATTTTTCGGTGATAAAAGAATATTTTTCGTGGAAAACACTATTTCTACATTGATAGTAGCCACTAAGGATTCTTTAATGTATAGAACGAAAGAAAGCCAATGGCAGTTATTATATCAAGATTCTGTTTTTAATACTCCTTTTATTCACTTAAGAGCGCATCAAGACTATATTGCGTGGGTAAAGCCACCATTGTTTGAAGGATATGGCTTTGATGCAAGACAATGGGAAAACTTTTATAGAGGCTGGAATTGGGATTGTCGAGCCTTTGTAACATACGACTCTTTAATGCTTTTTAGTGGCACAAAAAATCAAGGACTGTTTCTTGTCATGCCTCAATATGGTGCTGAAGTGCCCCTTGAAGAAACTATTTTTAGTGAAAACCTCTTCGGCGCTATTGAATGGGCAAATGGGAACCTCTACTTAGTTGAGCGAGGAAGACAAGGCATCACCCCTACCTACACCAGTAAAGGCGTTTTCATCTACCACCTTAGAGAAGGAACAAAAGAAATCGTCAAAGATACCTCTCAAGTCTATATTGGACTTCACAATATTTCTTATGATCCTATTTCTCAAAATCTTTATTTTAGTAGCTGGTACCAAGGTGTATTAGTAATGCAAGGCAATCAAGCCGTTGCATCTTATACAGAACCCGACTTAATAGGCTTAGCACCTGGCATGGTCCAAATCGCTGATGTAAAAAGAGATTCTAAGGGGAATCTCTGGTTTCTAAGCCGTGGGGCTTCAACCCCATTGCAAGTCCTTACTCCCGATGGACAATGGTATTACTTCGCCCTTCCTGAAAAAGACTTCATGGGCATGACCATAGATGAAAACGACTATAAATGGCTCATCACACGCAGCAAAGGAATATGGGTCTTTGATGAAAATAATACCTTAAACGACTATAGCGATGATAAACTTCGCTACTTAAGTACAGAAATCGGACAAGGGAATCTACGACACTTAAAAGTTAATTGCATTGTTACAGACAAAGATGGCTATTTGTGGGTTGGAACAGATGATGGTGTAAGCGTATTTTACTTACCAAGTATCATCTTCCAAAATAGTCCTGAAGCCGACGCTGCCTGCCCTTTAGTAGAAGGCTTTTGCTTATTAAGAGAGCGAGTTGTTACAACTATCGCTGTGGATGGCGCTAATAGAAAATGGATAGGCACCAACCAAGGACTTTTCTTAATTAGTCCCGATGGCACTCAGCAAATCTATCACTTTAATACGAGAAACTCTCCTTTATTTAGCGATTATATCATAGACCTTGCTTTAGACCCCGAAACAGGAGAAGTCTTCATCCTTACAGACCGAGGGCTTATCAGCTACACGGCAGAAGCAACAGAACCTGCAAAAGAGCAAATGGATGCTTTATTTGTATTTCCTAATCCTGTGCCTCCTAGCTATAATGGTCCTATTACAATACGAGGCACGGTGCAAGACGCCGATATACGTATTTGCACCATAGATGGCACCGTGATTAAACGCCTACAAAGTATTGGGGGACAAGCCATTTGGGATGGAACAGACGGCTCAGGTAGCCCTGTCGTCAATGGCATCTATCTTATCATCGTCACAGATAAAGAAGGAAAAATCAAAGGCAGCGCAAAAATTGCTTACTTAGCGCAACCATGAACCTCTATACCATCTTTCTACACACAATTCACCTGGAACAAAGCTTACTAATGCGCCATATTTTATACCAAGCACCACAATTACCCAAACCTCAATTATGGCTTTACGATGTTCCCAACTTCCCTGCCCATCTGCAATGGCAATTAGCTAAACGACTAAGTAGCCATCTAAGCGATAAAATGGTGGTAAACTTGCCTATCCAATGCCATTATAAAAACTTTTATCCCGAGAATCCTGATGTGTTAAAAGATTATTATCAAATGGGTAT
>WFXK01000320.1 GCA_015490695.1 Bacteroidota bacterium
GGAGATGTGTATAAGAGACAGTTCTAACGCCTCATAGGTAAGTTTCAGAGCCTTTTGAGGAGAAAGCACCGAATAGTTCACAATCAAAATGTTAAAATAAAAGAAGATGTACTTAGGAAGGTATTCGGGATGGGTTTCAAGGAGTTTATGTAGTTCTTTTGCTTTGTTAATAGATTCGCGGTATTTTTTATTTTTAAATAAGGTATTTGCCCAGTGGATGGTCAAACGAATATGTAAATCGGGGAATTGTTCTATAGTGTTTTTGAAAGTAGGGTCATTAAAGATTTTTTCTAAGAACCGTTCTAAAAAAGGATAGTTTTTAGTTCTTAAAATCGTTCGTTCTGTGGCTTCAATCAACTCTGCGTGGACTTCAGGGCTTTCCAAAACAAAAGTTGCATTCATATATCCCATGAGCTCATTAAGTAAGCGTTGTGCCTCTTGGTCATCTTCATAGTTTTGAGTGGTTAAAATCTTATATCGGGTAAGTACCATGAGTTCTTCTAAACGTCTAACCTGTTTCCATTTTTGTGCTTTTTGTTGTCTTTCTCGTAAAAAAGGTAAAGGGTCTTTAATCACATTTCCTTTATAAAAAGAGAGCATTTCATCATAGAGAAAGGATTCATGCAAGTACCATTTATTTTCTTCTGCGATGCGTTTGGCTAAAAAGAAGAAGTGTTGACTTTCTTTATGAAGTCCTTTGCTCTTTAAGATTTCATAGACAGCCAAGTAGTGGTAGAAAGTTACTTTGGGGTTTTTATGCAGGTATTGGATTTGAAGTGCTTGCAGGATTTTATTAAGAAGTCGGTTTTTTAGTCGGTAGTAAGCGTTATCGGATTGGGTAAGTTGTCGTTTTTGTTCTTCGCTGGCGCCTTTACGAATCCGTTTTAGCAGCTCTAAGTCTTTTCTTTGTTGCTCTTTCTCTTTATAGGGGCTATAAGAGCGTTCAATGAAGTGAGTTAAGAAGCGTAATTCTGCTTTAGAGAGGTGTTTGATTATGTTTTCTAATATATCCATAGGAATAGACAAAGATAGGGTTTCTTTTGTGGTTATCAAAGTTTTTTAGCTTTGCCGCTGTATGCGATGGGGCATTTTTATTGTGTTTCTTATATGGGGCTGCAAGGCGCAATTGAAGTTGTATAGCAGTGCCTTTAGGGATGGCGAGCCGATACCTGAGCGTTATACGTGTGATGGTGAAGATATTTCACCGCCATTGCGTTGGGAAGGCGCTCCGAAAAATACCCTTAGTTTTGTCTTAATCTGCGATGACCCTGACGCTCCCATGGGCACATGGACCCACTGGGTGCTATACAACATCCCTAACCACATCCATGAACTCAAAGAAGGCATAGGAAAAGCAGAAGAACAAATCGCTATTGGCGCTTATCACGCAAAGAACTCATGGGGGCGTTACGGCTACGGCGGTCCCTGCCCCCCCAGCGGAACCCATAGATACTTCTTCTACCTCTACGCCGTAGATACCCTCTTCCCCCCAGGACTCAGTAAACAACAACTACTACAACTACTACAAGAACACCAATTAGCAAAAGCAACCCTCATGGGAACCTACTCCTTTAAGAAAAAATAAGTGAAAAAAATCGCTCTTTGGGTTCTTTTCCTCATCACAGGGATAATGCTATCCCTGCCTTACTTGCTTCCATGGCTTATAAAAAAAGGACTTAAATACCATTTCCCCCAACTACACTTTCAATCTCTACGACTACAATGGAATGGTACATTCACCTTCCAAAACTTAAAACTGCCTTATAAAAACCACACTCTTTACATAGACCACCTAAACCTACGCCCTGACTATCTCACTCTATTAAAGGGAAAATTCCGAATCCACAAGCTCTATTTTCATAAAGGAATGCTCATTACAAAAACCACATCAAAAAAACTTGCTAAACCCAATCACTTCATTGCCTTATTACGAAAACAATTTGACCGACTTGCGCTGTTGTCTACTTTTCTACCGCAAGAAGGAGGGTTTCACAACTTCGTATGGTGCACGCAAAAAGATACTTTATTGCAACTTTACCAAGGACAAGAACGCCAAGGCGTACTAACGGCAACCCTTCAATGGAAAAAACAAAAAGCAAAACTTCAGTTTTTTCGTCAACAATCCTATGCTTGGTATGGGGTGTTTAGCGCTCAAGAACGTTTTTTCTTATGGAGGCGTCCGAAAGATACTTTAAGTTTTTCCCAACTGCATTGGGCTTATACTCCCATGGGTGATAGCGCTCAATGTCTACTGCGCTGCTATGAACTGCGATGGTATCATCCCAAAATCGCTATTTATCCTTTGAAAATAGATAGTCTCTTACTAAAAGGTACTTTACGTTTTGAAGGGGATTCTGTAGTACAACTTTATGCTCATCATGCTCAATGGAACCGTTTAAAGGGGCGTGTGCAATGGTATTATCGGCTTACGCAGAAAGATACTTTATTGCGTTTAACGCTTCAAACCGATACGTTTGCTGCTCAAGCCCTTTTAGAAAACATGCCCTATGCCCTTACCCACTACATCCAAGGCATGCAATTAGCAGGACAATTAAGCTTTTATGCTCTTTTACAAATCCATCTTTTTGGAAAAGCAAAAGCCAATTTGAAAGTTGTTCCCTACACGAAAGGGTTTAAAATCCTCCGTTACGGTAAAGCACAATTAACAAAGTTAAATCACGAATTTCTTTATCGTCCTTATCGGAGCAAAAGAACTATTTGGATAGGAAGTAAAAATCCTTTTTATACGCCTTTAGAAAAGATTGCTCCCCATTTAGTAGAAGTGGTTTTGACCTCAGAAGACCGATTATTTTTCCATCATCGGGGTTTTAACTTAGGTGCTTTAAAACATAGTTTGATTACCAATTTACGTAAAGGGCGATTTGTCCGTGGAGGAAGTACAATTACGATGCAATTGATAAAAAACGTGTTTTTAACTCACCGTAAAACAATCAGTCGTAAACTACAAGAAATCTTTTTAACATGGCTTTTAGAGCATTTTCGCATTGTTCCTAAGAAACGTTTGTTAGAAGTATATCTGAATTTAATAGAATGGGGACCTGAGGTGTATGGTATTGGAGAAGCAGCGCATTTTTATTTTCGCAGAAAACCCCACCAATTAACTTTAAGCGAAAGCATTTTTTTAGCTATGATTATTCCACGCCCTCGTTATTTTTATCGTTATTTCACGGAAAGCGATAGCTTAGACAAGCGTGCTTTATACTATTACACTTTGATTGCTTCTTTATTAAAAAAGTGGAAAGTTATTGACGAAAGCACTTACGAAAAACTTTTCCCTCCCCATATCTGGGTTATTGGCGAAGCAAGGAAATATTTGCCGTCGTATAGAAGGTATATGCGTTGAAGCCAAATAAGAAAATAAAACACTATATTTGTAGCACAATAAAAATAACCTTCTATCTATGACGCTTAGAGTGTTTATAACGATAGTAATAGCTAATAGGTTTTTTACTCAAAACGTAGGTATCGGAACCACTTCTCCAGAGTCTTCTGCTAAATTAGAAGGCTTTACCCAAAAGAAAGGCATTCTAATACCGAGATTATCGACCACACAACGAGACAGCATAAGTGCACCATCCCACAGCTTATTAAGATAAACAAATGGATTCCCTTAATACCTATACTAAAAAAGGAATAGCATCTCATATAGAGATGTTTCCTTCTATAAATACCACAGCAAATTCCTTTATAGCTGCCTGGATAGGAAGTCAAGGAGCTGTTCAGTATATTTTGCAAGTTGCTTATAATCCAACTTTTACGAATTTAGTTTCTGGTTACAGTAACATAATTGTTAATGATACTTTCTACGACGTTATAGGGTTAACATGTGAGACTTCCTACTATTACCGAGTCAAGGTCCAAATGCCATGTAACCTTGCTTTGTACTCAGAGGTTGAAGAAGTTACCACAACGAGCGCCATCGTTTGCACCGGCTCCAATACGAATACTTGGCCTGCTATCGCCACCTACTCCACAGGCAGAAGCTACATTCCTTTCCTATTTTACCTCAACAACAAGCTCTATATGGGTACAGGTCAAAATAACTATGTTTCATATCCTCAGGATTTTTATGCCTACGACCTAAATAATAATACATGGGCATCTTTGTCTAATTATCCCATTCCTTGTTATGATCCTCTCGCTATAACAGATTCCAATCTTCAACGAGCCTATATACTAAGAGAGTATTCTCCTTGTGGCTATTGCACAAATCAATACTATTACTGGGATAACACCACAAACCTATGGAAAACCATCCCAATCTTCTCAGGAGAAGGACGTAATAATCTCATTGGAATATTTGTAGGACTAGCAAAAAACTGTCCAAACACTTATATATCAGATTGGTGGCAATTTTATCCCTAAGAAACCATGCAAATCCAATGTATCCTCTGTAACAGTGCTAATATCCAAATAGTAGAAAAAATTACAACAAAAAAATTACAACAGCTATATTGGAAGAAACTAAAAATAGACATTTCTCATTATTTCAGAGAAGCAGCTATTCACTATTGCAAGTGTCCCAAATGCTATTTACACTTTTTCTATCCATTAAGAGAAGGAGACAAGCACTTTTATCATCAACTTCAAAAATTTGAGTGGTATTACCAAGAGCACAAACCAGAGTTCTCCATAGTGTTACCTTATTTACCATTACGAGGAAAGTTACTAGAAATAGGATGTGGCAATGGAAACTTTGCTGCCCTATTACCACAAAACCTCCACTACACAGGCTTAGAGATCAGTACCGAAGCAGCCCAAATAGCACAAAACCAAGGTTTCAATGTAAAAATAGAAACCATAGAAAAACACGCTCAAAATCATGTAGAACATTATCATGCTGTTTGTGCTTTTCAGCTCTTAGAACATGTACCCAATGTATACAATTTTCTAAATCATAGTATTAAAGTGCTAAAAAAAGAAGGACTTCTCATCATTGCTGTACCCTGCATGGATTCCTTTATTGCTTATGCGATTAATAATCCATTAAACCTACCCCCACATCATTTATCTCATTGGTACGACAAAACTTTACAATACCTACCAGAACTTTTTCCTATTTCCTTAAAAAAGTTAATTCATGTTTCTTTAGAACCTATCCATTATGAATGGTATACTAAAACGCTTTTCTTCCGTGCTCTTTGCAACTTAATGAAATTAAAGCCTAAGAATACTATAGACACACGTCTTTCAACTCAGGCAGTAGAAAAATTCAGTGGGCTTTTAGCAAAGATTTTTTTTCGAGGCATGGACAGCAAAATGGCACCACGAGGACATACCGTCATTGCTATTTATAAAAAGATTTAATTTTGCCCTAATGCGATATACCTTGTTTCTGCTCATTTTAACTTTACTCTCCTGCACCGAACCCATTGATTTCCCCTTAGATAAAAGTAGTAATGCGCTTATTGTAGAAGGTTGGGTTTGGACTCGTCCACCTTATTGTCAAGTGAAATTATCCCGTTCAAAAGCCTATTTAGCAGAAAATAACGAATTTCCCGGCATTCCCAATGCTACGGTAATTGTCAAAGAATTAGAAACAGGAATCACAGACACCCTTTTGTATCGTCCTGATACGCAATGGTATCAAGCGCAAAAGATACAAGGCAAACCAAGACATCATTATCGTTTAGATATTTACGTAGATGGAAAGCATTTTTGGGCTCAGACAGCAATCCCTGACACTGTACCCATCGCTATTGCGACTTTTGTCTATCATGATGCTACTTTATTAACGGAAGCAGGTTATCGCCCTTTATGTGTTGCAAAAGAACCCGACACTTTTGGAAACTACTATCGTCTTTTGATTTACAAAGGGGATTCTTTATTTGATGGTCCTTTTGACCGCCCTATCTTTGATGACCAATTCATCAATGGAAGAAGTCTCTTCTTCATGCTCCCTTATGCTTTTCAAAAGGGTGATACGGCTACTGTAGAATTACAAACCATTACCCATGCAACCTATCAATTCTTTGAATCTATTGAATTTGAACAATCTTCTTCATCACCTTACACCCCTCCTCCAGAAAACATTTTAAGCAACATTCAAAGCGATGACCCTAATACGATGGTCTTTGGTTGGTTTGGAGGGTTGGGAAGCACTCGCTCAACAAAAATCGTCCCTTAAATCTTTAAGTATTTTCGTATATCCACGCTTTTAGATGTTGGTCAATAGCAAACATTTCATCACGCAAGCGGGCTGCTAAAAGGTATTGTTCTTTTTCTACTGCTGCCATCATTTGCTCATAAAGCTGTTTGCGCAAGGCTTTTAACTCCTCTATACTTAGTTGTTTGAAGTCGGGACGTTTAGTAGTTGATGCCTCTTTCTCGTCTTCAACAACTTCTTTTAGTGAACTTTTGATTTCTGAGCGTACTGTTGTGGGTACAATACCATGATAATCGTTATAGGCTTTTTGTATCTTTCTACGACGACGGGTTTCATCTAAAAGGGTTTGAATAGCAGGGGTGATTTTATCAGCGTATAAAATCACTCGTCCATGGACATTGCGTGCTGCTCTGCCCGCCGTCTGAATTAAAGCCGTGGCAGAACGTAAAAACCCTTCTTTATCCGCATCCAAAATCGCTACTAACATCACTTCAGGCAAATCTAACCCCTCTCGTAAAAGATTAATGCCCACAATCACATCAATATCCCCTTGTCTTAAAGCTCGCAAAATCTCCACGCGGTCAATTGCATCAATGTCGGAATGCAAATAGCGTGCACGGATATTATAATTAATAAGGTATTCACACAACTCTTCTGCCATCCGCTTTGTAAGTACCGTAACTAACACCCTACCCCCTTGTTGAATGACTTTATGGATTTCTCCGATGAGGTCATCTACTTGGTTTTCTACAGGACGTACTTCTACAGGTGGGTCCATTAAGCCCGTTGGACGCACTAATTGTTCTACAACAACTCCCTTGGCTTTCCTCAATTCATAAGGACCAGGGGTCGCACTCATATAAATAACCTGTGGAACTAACGACTCAAATTCATCAAACGTAAGCGGACGATTATCTAAAGCAGAGGGCAAACGAAATCCATATTCTACCAAAGTTAATTTCCTTGAGCGGTCGCCCGCATACATCCCCCGCAACTGCGGAACCGTAATGTGACTCTCATCAATCACAACTAAATAATCCGCTGGAAAATAATCCAATAAACAATAAGGACGCTCTCCTGGCTTCCTACCCGTTAAATAACGAGAATAATTCTCTATCCCCTTACAATGGCCTAACTCCTGTAACAATTCCAATTCATGTTCTATGCGTTGTTTTAAGCGTTTAGCTTCTAATAATTTTCCTTGTGATTCTAAAAACCGAAGTTGCTGTTTTAGTTCTTTACGGATTTCAGGAATCGCTTTTTCTATAGTAGTACGTTGCGTCGCAAAAGCACTGGCAGGATAAAGCCGATAACGTTCAATCTCAGCAATCTTTTTATAATTTTCAGGTTGTAATAACGCAATCTTTTCTATTTCATTACCCCAAAATTGTATTTTTACAACACAATCATCATGGATGGGGCGAATGGTTATGGTATCACCTTTTACCGCAAAGGTTCCTGGTTTTTCCGCTTTAACACTGCGCTCATAAAGCATATCTATAAGATGATAGAGCAGTTTTCTGCGGGGTATTATTTGTCCTTGACGTAATTCTAAACTCATAGCAAAGATTTCAGAGGGGTTTCCTAAGCCATAGATGCAGGAGACCGACGCAACAATAATCACATCTTTTCTGCCTGATAGCAATGCTGCCAGCGCTCTTAAACGGAGTCGTTCAATAAGGGCGTTAATGGAAGAATCCTTTTCTATGTAGGTATCGGTTTCTGGCAAATAGGCTTCAGGTTGGTAGTAGTCATAGTAAGAGATGAAGTATTCCACTTTGTTTTTTGGGAAGAAGGCTTTTAGTTCGGTATAGAGTTGGGCGGCGAGTGTTTTGTTATGGCTGATGATAAGCGTGGGTTTTTGTACTTGAGCAATAACGTTAGCGATAGTGAAGGTTTTTCCTGAGCCTGTTACGCCCAATAGGACTTGATGGCGTTGCCCTTGACGGATTCCTTCTACTAAAGCGGCAATCGCTTGAGGCTGGTCACCCGCAGGGGCATAAGGAGCATGCAACTCAAACCGCATGGCTACGCTCTATATGTAATTTATAAAAAAGAAGATTAGCAAAACTCTGTAACATCATCTGCAATGTCTCTAAATGTTCTTTCTCTGGGACATTTAAAAAAGTCCATTCCATTACGGCAAAAGGTTCATCTTGGTAAGTTAATGGAAATAAGGCGAAAGCAGCCACAGGCACTCGCGCTAAACCCGTCCTTACCTCCCAATGACTCTTCCCACGAAAAACATAAAAATAAGGTTTTTGATGCTTAAAGAAACTTTCCACAAAACTACTTTGCAAAGCCTTCTCTTCATTTAATAAACCATAAGTGGCTAAGGGCTCCAACACCTCTCCTCGTTTCAAATAAAGCACAATGGTTGCACCATCAAAACGAGTACCTAAGTAATTGAGCACTTGATGACAAAAGTGTTTTGTCGTACGATTGAGTTGTTGCCGCATGAATTGTTCCAATTGATGGAGTTGGCGTTCTCGCTGTCTTTCTAAAAGCAGTTGTCGTTGTGATGCTTCTAATCTCTTTTTAACCGCTTCTAATGCTTCACTTTTTGCTTTTAATGCTGCTTGTGAAGCTGATAAATCTTTATAGGCTTTTTCCAGTTCTTCTGCTTGCTGCTGCGCCTTTTCTTTTTCTTTCTGCAATTGTTCTGTTTGTTGCCATAGATGCATAGTTGCCTCTTCCAACATTTTACGCGCCTCGTTTAATTGTTTAATCAGTTGATAAGCACCATAAAGCAAATAGCCCAATACTGTCGTGGATAAAGCAATATCAAGCCAAAAGATAGGCAATAGGATATCAAGTCCCTCTACATTTAAGAGGGGGTTTAACCAATACCATGAGAGGTAAATAGCAAAGTTTAAAACAATGACAAACAGAATTTTTCTAAGTTCCTTGTATGAGAAAAGCAGTAGCGGGATTAAAATCATTCCAAAGGCGAGGATTCTTCCTGGGAAGGGGAAGGTTTCATTGGGATAGGGGAACCATGCAGCACCTAAGTTAATGTTCACAGAAGGGGCAATGCTGAGTAAAAAGCGGGTCAAATGAATCATGCCGTAGTTATTTAAAAGAGGTAAGAGCAAATAAAAAAAGATAAACACGGTGATTTGCGCACCGAGGGGCCACCATTTGCTAATCATGAAGTAATAAGGGAGGGAGATAGCGGCTAAAAAGAGGCTTATGAGATTGGTGTTTCGTACATAGATGCGTTCTTCTTCAGTTTTGACGTATTGTACTCCGCTGTTGATGATTCTCAGCCACATAGAAGTTTGCGTTTAGTATTCGTTGTAGTTGCCATTGGTTTTGTATCGTTCCTTTGAGGTATTTTTCTATGATGAGGCTTGCGATGGGGGCTGCCCAGGTGCCTCCAAAGCCGGCATTCTCCACTACTACTGCCACAGCAATCTTAGGGTCTTCTACAGGAGCAAAAGCGATAAAGACCGAATGGTCTTTACCATGGGGGTTTTGTGCAGTACCCGTTTTACCTGCCACCCTAATCCCTTGAACCCTTCCCCAATAACCCGTCCCAGCACGTACTGCTAACTCCATCGCCTGAATAATACGATTAAAATACATCGTATCTATTGCTACCTTAAACGTGTCAAATTTAAGGGGTTTTATTTTTCTATCCTCACCCCGTACCGCTTTTACAAAATGAGGAACAATATAATAACCCTTATTGGCAATCATCGCGGCAACATTTGCCATTTGTAAAGGCGTCATTAAAATTTCTCCTTGTCCAATAGCATTACTGATAATGGTCATCGGGGACCAAGCCCACTTCCCGTAGTGTCTATCATAATAACGCGCTGTGGGTAAGAACCCTGCGGATTCATTAGGGATATCCACCCCTAAACGCCGCCCTACACCAAATTGCTTCATATAACGATACCATACCTCATAGGCTTCGTAATGGTTTTTAAACTTAGGATGTTTCATGAAATCATAAAACAATGCAGCGAAATAAGCATTACAGGAATATTGAATAGCGCCTATCATGTTCAATGGTGAAGGGTGTTCATGGCATTTAGGACGGTTCCCTGGTCCACGGGGAAATCCTCCTACACAACGATAAACCGACGAAATACGATGCGTTCCCTCTTGTAAAGCAATCAAAGCATTTAATAATTTAAATACAGAACCAGGTGGATAAGTTGCTTGATAGGCACGAGAAAACAAAGGTTTATTGATTTTATCGTTTTTCAATTGTTTCCAATGTTTACTAAAAGCTCTTCCTGAAAGCAGATTAGGGTCATAGCTGGGAGCGCTTACACAGGCTAAAATCTCTCCTGTTTTGGGTTCTATAGCAACAATAGCCCCGCGTTTATTTTGCATCAAACGCTCTGCAAACCCTTGTAATTCTACATCTATAGTCAAATAAAGCGTACTTCCCATCACTGCAGCAGAATCGTACTTTCCTTGGGCATAGCTACCCATTTCTCTTCCTAAAACATCTTCTAAAATCATTCGTACCCCTTTTTTACCACGCAACAAACGTTCATAAGAACGCTCAATGCCTGTACGCCCAATCAAATCCCCTTGACGATAATAAGAAGAGTGTTTCAACTCTTCTTTATTTACTTCATTGATATATCCTAAGAAATGGGCACCATAGGGATAGTAATACCGACGAACCATCTGCGGCTTAATACGCAAACCATCATATTGCCATAAAAACTCTTGAATTTTATGAAAACGATTTTGGTCTATATAACGAACCAAAGGCGAAGGTTTCTCCATAGAATAACTTTTGGCTTTTTGTAATAGTTCTTTTAATTGCTCAACAGAAAGGTCTAATAACCGAGCAAAAGCCACTGTATCTTTAATTTTCAATAACTTCGGGATGACTTCTATACTAAATTCAGGGTGGTTCACCACATAAAGGCGTCCTTTTCTGTCATAAAGCACCCCTCGTGCAGGATAGACCGTCACCCGTTTAATCACATTTTGCTGCGCGTGCTTTCGGTATTGAGGATTTAAAACTTGTAGATAAAATAGACGGACGCTATAAAGACTTAACACCACCGCAACAAATCCCAGTATTAACCATTTACGGATACTAAGGTCGTTCATGGTTTTTTACGATAAAAAACAAAGTAGAGAAGGTAGAGGGTTATCAAAGTTAAAAAAATTCTTCCAACAAGGATTTGGAGAGTTTGCCAATCCATTTCCATATAAGAGAGAAAAACGAAACCGATTTCAAAGAGGATTGCGGGGATGCCTAAATAGAAGGTTCGCCAAGGAACGCTTTGGTTTTCTATATAAAAGGTTTGTTCACGTTCTAAAGAAAGTTGCGGTGTTAAAACCTGAACCCATAAACGCCGCACTGCAATAATAAAAAGCAAAAGCGTAGTATAGTAACCAGGGTGTAGACTCAACAAGTCCAAAGCGTAACTAATAAAAAAAGTAATTAACAACACTTGATACGTTGGAATATGAATAGGAAACATGAGCAATCCGAGGTAGAAGATTATTATTGTACCATAGGGGGGAAGAGGTAATCGGTCTAAGACAAGCCATTGTAGTAGGGTTAACAACAGCAATTTTAGGCTATAACCTAAATACTCATTCATGGGGTTTGCAGGCTAAGGCTATCTAAGTGGGTTCTGTCGTAGTGTTCTACAGCATAAAGGTAGTCCATGCGATAGAAGTCGGTTGCTAATTGGATACGGATTCGCCAAAAGGCTTCGTTAGCGGGGTCTTTAACCACTTCCGTTACTGTTCCTACAGGGATACCTTCGGGGAAAATGGTTCCCATGCCACTGGTATAGACCTTTTGCCCTGGAGAAATCAGATAATGTGAAGGAACATAGCGGACAATACCATGACGTCTATCTTTTGCATCCCAGGTGTAGCTACCCAAAACATTCTGAGGAGCAATCCAAACGCTTAAATACAATTTCGTATTTAACAGGCTCATACAAAGCGCATAGCGCTTTGTTGTTTTAATAACCACTCCTGCAACCCCTGTAGGAGAAACCACCCCCATCATCGGACGAATCCCATGAAGTGTACCTTTATTAATTAAAAAATAACCATCTTTTTGTCCCCATGGCTGAAAAATCACCCTACAAGGGATAAAACGATAACGATAACTTAAAGAGTCGTTAAAAGTGGAGTCTAAAAAACAATAGGAAGAACTAAACTTAGGTAACGCTACCACCTCTTTACTTTGCTGTGCTATGAGCGCGGTACGTAGACGAGTGTTATCTTCAATCAGTTGTTCATTGATAGCATGCAGATAAAAATATTGATAAATTTGGTGGACTTGATTTTGTAAAGCGGCACTAAAGGCAAGCCACCATTGTTGGGTTTTTTGCCTTGGTAAAGCGTTAAATTGAATTACACTATAAATAGCGATGGTTTCACCGATGAGGAAAATAGCAATAGAGGGTTTTCGTAGTAGAAGCGCAAGAAGTCTTTGCATTTAACGTTCGCCAGCAAAGAGGTAGCGGTATTGATGAAGGTTTTCCAGCGCTATAGCCGTCCCCTTTGCAACCGCTTTTAATGGGTCTTCTGCAATATGGACTTTTAATTCGGTTTTTTTACTAATGCGTTCATCTAATCCTCTTAACAAAGCACCACCCCCTGTAAGATAGATCCCTTCTGCATAAATATCGCTGGCAACTTCTGGTAAAGCAGCTTCTAAGGTCTTTAAAATCGCTTTTTCTATCTCTTCCACAGCTTTATCTATAGCTTCTGCTACTTGTTGATAACCGATTTTGATGGTTGCTGGGATTCCTTTACGCACGTGTTTGCCTTGGATTTCAATAGGTTCGGGAGGGTTTTTCAAGTCTTTGACCGCTGCACCCACATGGATTTTAATGCGTTCTGCAGTTCGTTCTCCAATGTCCAATTCAAATTCTTTACGGATGTATTCTTTAATTGCCATGTTTAGTTCGTCACCTGCGATGCGGATGCTTTCTTGACATACGATACCTCCCAAGGAGATCACTGCGATTTCTGTTGTGCCTCCGCCAATATCTATGACCATGTGTCCTTTGGGTTCACGGACGTTTAGTCCGATGCCAATAGCAGCAGCCATAGGTTCTTGGATTAAATAGACCTCGCGTGCGCCAACGTGTTCTGCTGAATCCCGAACCGCCCGCTTCTCCACATCGGTAATACCGCTGGGAACACAAATCATCATGCGAATAGTAGAGAGCCAAAAGCCACGACCTTTGTTCGCTTGCCGAATAAAAGCTCGCAACATCTGTTCTGCTACTGTAAAATCTGCAATCACCCCATCTTTCAAAGGGCGTATAGTACGAATGTTTTCAGGTGTTTTTCCATGCATCATTAACGCTTCATGCCCTACCGCAATGACTTCCTTCGTATCTCTATTCAATGCGACAATAGAAGGCTCGTTAACGACGATTTCATTATTGCAAATTATCAGCGTGTTTGCTGTCCCTAAGTCTATGGCGAAGTTCTTCGTGAATAGCGAAAACATAGACGCTTAGTGTTTGAAATGGCGAATATGGGAAAAAATCATAGGAATTTGATGGGCGTTGCAAAAGTCAATGGAGTCTTTATCTCGGATGCTGCCGCCAGGTTGCAAAATAGCGCTGATACCTGCTTTGTAAGCTAATTCTACGGAGTCTGAGAAGGGGAAGAAGGCGTCGCTAGCTAAAACCGCTCCTTGTGTGGAAAACCCATAACGTTTTGCTTTTTCTATGGCTTGTTTCAAAGCATCAATACGGGAAGGTTGTCCCATCCCCGCACCAATCAATTGACTATCTTTTACCAATGCAATCGCATTAGACTTCAAATGTTTTACAATCGCTTCTGCTATCTTTAGTTCTGCTAACTGCTCTGATGTGGGCTTAGCATCTGTAACAACCTCATAATCCGTAGCCAATCCCTTATCAGGCTCTTGAAATAAAATGCCATTTAAAACGCTTCGTTGCTCTACTAAAGGCAACTTATAAGGTTGTTTCCACTGCAAAATAATTCGTTTAGGATATTTCTGAAAAATCTTTAATGCTTCCTCATCAAAAGAAGGGGCGACTAAGACTTCAAAAAAGCGTTTAGTGATTTGCTGAGCACATGCTTTATCAATGGTATGGTCCGTAATGAGAATACCTCCGAAAGCGGATTGGGGGTCACAAGCAAATGCTGCCTCATAGGCTTCTAAAGCATTTTCCCGAATCGCTACCCCGCAAGCGTTTGTATGTTTTATAATGATAAACGCTCCCTTAGGCAAATCCCTTAATAACCGCAAACCACTATCAATATCCAATAAATTATTATAAGAAAGCGGCTTACCCTGATGTCGATGAAACCATTTTTGCAAATCCCCTGTAAAAAAGGCTTTTTGATGGGGATTCTCTCCATAACGTAATCCCGATGAGCCATCTTGCCATGATAAATAGGCTGCTATCAAACTATCGTATTGAAGGGTTCTATAAAATGCTTTCTGAGCATAATAGCGACGCTGTTCTAAGGTCGTTTGTAAATGCTGTTTTTCTAAAAGCGTTGTTACTGAAGGAATATCTTCTGCACTGCTTACAATCAAGACATGTTTATAATTCTTCGCAGCAGCCCGAATTAAACTTACACCACCAATATCAATAAGTTCAATCATAGCATTGGCTTCTTTTTGTTGCTGCCATCCCTCTTCAAAAGGATAGAGGTCCACTACAACGAAATCAAATAAAGGAATTTGGGCTTCTTTTACGGATTTTACGTGTTCTTGCTTATCTCTATCGGCAAGAATAGCAGCAAAAATTTTAGGATGTAAGGTTTTTACCCTTCCGTCTAATAAGGAAGAAAACCCTGTTAAGGTTGTAAGCGAATGAGTTGAAATTTGATATTCTTGCAAATAGCGATGGGTTCCCTCAGTAGCGTAGATAGTAACTTGGTGTTTTTGTAATAGTTGCGCTAATGGTAATAGCTTTTCTTTATGATAGCAAGCGATTAAAGCCGTATGGATAGGTAGCATAGGTTGGCAAAGATAGTAGAGGGAATCCAGATTTGCAATTTACAGTTTAAGCACCAAAATAAACCATTCAGCAAGAATTAGGTAGAAGTTAGATTAATTTTTTTTAATTTTGCCTCAGATTAAAGTGTCAATAGGGACGATGTGGAGAAGTATTTTTCTTTTAGTTATAGGAGGGGCTTTTGTGTATGCCCAGAACGTAGGAATTGGGATAGCAACCCCAACAGAGCGTTTACACGTCGCAGGCAACTTACGTTTTGATGGTGCATTGATGCCCAACAATCTACCAGGCACCGCTGGACAAGTATTAGTTTCTCAAGGGCCTAATG
>WFXK01000321.1 GCA_015490695.1 Bacteroidota bacterium
ATGTATGTCATTCCCTTCCGACCTTGACTTTTGTTTATACTATTATCTCTTTTCGTTCCCCTTCTGAAGTATCTTCGTTATTTCCCATAGTCAAAATGCATTTTTCTATCGGTATTCCTGTAACACGCATAAGTTTTAAGGTCCCTTGGTCTACTACTTCACTTCTTACTCATCCCGCTGTACCGTCAGCAAAACGAATATAAAGGGCTTTTACCTTATGCAGTCGTTCAATGGCTCGTTCCCAACTAAGGGCTATTCCTGCTTCCCTCATCTTCTCCTTCAATTTAAAGTTATAAAAATTAGGTTATAACTTGGAATGGCGCAGTAGAAGGTAAAACGAAAATTGCCAAGATGCAACCAAAGCACTCCTGTTAAGAAACGTAGAAAACTCTAAAAGTTCCCTAAGCTTCCCAATAGTCATAACACCAAAAAAAGAAACTGAAACTTCTAAAATAAGAAAACAGAGCAAGTCAGTAAAATAAATAACAGAAGATTCTTAAATCATCAATAAACTTGTCAAACATTTTTACTTTATCACTCTCTCTTCAATGGGGTCTTCACTCATTACATAGCTACCATCTGTGTCTACTTCTACTATGGCTCTGCCTTTCTTTGCTGGTTTCCTCACCTTCAAAGTACCGTCTTCATCAGGAGTGATAAAGAACACTTTAATATACTCCGTAACTTTATCTTGCATCAACTTCAATTTCCAATAATCTGTCTGAGCTATTCGTTCTCTTAACGTAATTTTGCTAGAAATCACAGCAACGACCTTCAGAACCTTGGGGTCATAGATAATTATATCCACGTCAGGTAAATAGGCTCCAAATTCTCCGTAGTCTATAAGTAAATTTCTTTTAATTATACTCAACTCTTTAGAAAGTTTTCCACTGCTGCTCCTTTCTAACTTATTCCCATCTACAACCTTTAAGCCCAATTGCTCTACTTCGTCCTTAATAATATACATGATTAACTTCTCAAAATTTTTCCCTTTAAAAGCCCTCCATGATTGTTCATGGTCTTTATCAGGTGTAGGATGACGCTTCCAACTTTTCCTGTGCAACTCCTTAGCCTCTTTTAATAACTCTGAAATATACCTATAAGCCTTTCTACCGTATCGCTTCTTTTTCTCTTCATAAAGTCTTATCAGGTCTTCAAACTTCATTTTGCTTGCTTTTTAGTGCGCTTCCTTTCATAATAATTCCACTTTGTCCTCCTCGCTTTTTTGTTCTTTTTCTCCTTGTCCTCAGGCTTTTTTACAATAATCAAATACTTAAATCCTCGTAAATAGAAGTTAAATCTTCGGGCTCTATTGTGCCACACGCCTGTATGCGACGCCTGCCCTCTTCTTGCAACACAAATAATGTCAACAGGCTCGAAGTACTTACATAATCGCTCATAAAGCTTAAATCCAACAGGAGTGAAACGTCCTTTAACCCATTGGTCTGCTATAAGCCATCCTAATACCTTACCAGGCTTTAATATCCTATAGCATTCCTTCATAACTTTTTCAAGTTCTTCATAAAACTGCTCGTCTTCAGCAGATATTTTTCCAATACATGCAGGATGATCGTTATAACGGATATTGTCTCCATAAGGGGAATCTATAAAGACCATATCCACAGAATTTTCTTCTAAGGGAATTTTTCTGGCATCGTTTTGAATAATATCGGGACGGACAGGAGCAATATCATAGCAGATACAACGACGTTTTTCTGCTTTGCATACATCCATAGTAGTTCCACTTCCTGCCATGGGGTCTACAACAAGGTCTCCAGGCACTGTATAGCGCCAAATCAGGTTGTAAATAATTAACGCCGGCGTAACCCCAGGATATTTATTATCCCCCTTAGGCGTAAGCCCATAGCTTTGCTTAGGAAAATCCCAAAACGTAGTGCTTTCAATAAGCGGTATCTCATCCTCTATGTCTTTATTGCCTAAACCCGCTTTTATAGCTGCTTTCTTCTGAAGAATAGCACCCTTATCCGTCCCATCTAAAAGGAAACGCTCTGGAAAAAATAAGTCTAAAAAATCCAATAACTTTTGTCCATATAAAGGTGTGTTTCGCTTAATACCAAACTTACTCAACAAACGTTTAGCATGCGATAAAGTAATCAAATCACTAAGTAATCTAACTTTTACCTGATAAGGATATTTACCTTTCCATGCTTCGGGAACGAATTGAAATCCCCCATCGCAAATGGCTTCAAATACCCCATATAAAATATCTTTATCCATGTTTACTAAAAAAAGCAAGTCCCCTTTACGAATCCTAATCACCACGGGACCATAAACATTATCCGTCCCAAATAACATTCTATTGAAACACTCTTTTTCTGTCTTATTAGAACAAGCAAAAATAAAGCCCCGAATAGGTTTATTTATAGATTCTTTAACAGAAGTGTTTATTTTAATGGTTTCGTTTGTTTCCATGTTTCAATGGTGCTTACGACTGCAATGTTATGGAATTTGGTAAGCACATACAAATTGCAAACATTTAAGTCTTTAGCTTCCAAATTTTTAGGAAACTTCAGGAAACGCTTAGAGTTTCCTTAGTTTCTTAAAGCGCTTATTTCGGACTTTCTATATTCCGTAATTCCACCAATAATAAAGCATCTTCATGTATTCGTTATTTACGAAAATCATTCCATTTTCGTATTTCCACCATTGTTTTTCTTGGAAGTTCAAATGTGGGGCGCCCCAGATGAAAATGTGAATCATAGGATAACGCTCTTGGAAAAAGTCTACAACTCGTCTGATTCGCCCCGTATGAAAACGACTAGAAATAATGGCTACTTCTTTCCAACCCTGCTGCTGAGCATATTGAAAGATAAAACGAACTTCTTCTAAGGTGCTTGTCCCAATATTATGTACAATAATAGCACTTTCCTTTACTTTTTTTTGCTTCAAGACGAAAGCGGTTAATTGCGCTTCTGTGTAGTGCTTTTTTAAGGCTTTCACAACGGGATGCACAGGTTTTCCTGTACAATGGAGTGTTTTTACCCAACCTTTATGATACAATGTCGCGGCATAAGTACCCCGCTCCCACGGCTCCCCTCCTAAAACAAACGCGTGTTGTACAGGCTTTACAGCATCTACCGCCACTAATCCATTGCCTAAAGCAATAAAAATCCACTGTCGTGTAAAAGGGATACTCAACACTAACATCATGAACAATAAACCTACTATTAAAACAAATCCAAGTGCAGCAAGAATCCTATACAGCCCTTTGAGCAAAAGACGCATGACGCAAGGCTAATTGTCCGCATGCAGCATCAATGTCTCTACCTCGGCTTTCACGAATGGTTGCAATAACTCCCCTTTCTCTTAAGTACCCAGCAAAACGTTCCATTTGCGCCTTAGAAGGACGCTTCCAAGAAAAACCTTCTACTTCATTATAGGCTAATAAATTTACTTTTGCCCATAAGCGTTTCGCTATTTGTGCTAATCGCTGGGCATCTTGTTTGCTATCGTTAAACCCTCTTAAAACCAAATACTCTAAAGTAATCCGATGGCGGCTTTTTTCCCGATAATACTGTAAAGCCTCTATTAAAGCAGCGAGATTATTATGCTGATTAATCGGCATGATTTTACTTCTTTTTTCATCATCTGGAGCATGTAAAGAGAGGGCAAGACGCACTTTTGGCAACACATCGGCAAAACGTTTAATCATTTTCGCTATGCCTGCTGTAGAAACCACAATTCTTTGAGGGGACATGCCAAGCGCGCCTTCGCTATCGGTTATGTGTTGTATCGCCCGAACCACCTGAGAAAAATTCAAAAGCGGCTCTCCCATACCCATAAAAACAACGTTTGTTAACTTCCTCCCATAAACCTCTTGTGCTAACGCATTCAATAACACCACTTGGTCATAAATTTCATAACTTTTCAATTGCCGAATCAAACCCATGGTGCCTGTAGCACAAAAACGACAATGGAGCGAACAACCAACTTGCGAAGACACACATGCGGTCATCCGCTTACCATGAGGAATTAAAACCCCTTCTACCAACTTCCCATCTGGAAGCAAAAACAATACTTTTAAGGTACCATCTTTACTTCGTTGTACCTCTTTGCGTTCCACATAAGCCAATAGAAAGTCTTTTTCTAATTGTGAACGTAGCGTCTTAGGTAAATTGAGCATGCTTTGGAAATCCCTCGCATGGTGCTTCCATAACCATTGCCATAGCTGTTTCACTCTATAGGAAGGTTCTTGTTTTAGGTATTGTTGCCATTGTTCTTTTGTGAATAAGCGGGCGTCTTGTTTCATGGTTTCCAATAATGAAGTGCAGTAAAAGCGACCGCTAAAGCATCATAAGCATCCAAAGAAGCGGTATTGCTCAACCTATAAACATGTTTTAACATACGTTGTACTTGTTCTTTGGAAGCGTTCCCCTTGCCTACAATATGCTTTTTAATGAGCGTTGGAGGCAAAATTAAAAAAGATAAACGACGACTTAAAGCTAAAGCGATAATCAACCCCTGAATACGAGCTAACTGCACTAAACTGCGAACATTTTTATTCAAATAACAATCTTCAATCGCTATTACCTTGGGCGCATAGTGCTCTAATAAATAAAGGCTATGTTCATAAATGCGATTTAATCGTGTTTCATAAGCACTTTTTTTATCAAACGAAAGGCTTTCTATATAAAGACACTGCTGTGGCGATTCTACAACAGCAAAACCTGTATGATAGTTTCCTGGGTCTATACCTAAAACCCGCATGTTAAGAGATTTTCATTCCAAAGACCGTTACGTCGTCTAATTGTTCTCCATCACCTTTCCATTCTTTCCATTCTAAATTTAATAATGCTCTTTGGGTTGCCATCGATTCGTGTTGGGTTCGCAGAATCAATTCTCTAAATCGTTTTGTTCCAAAACGCTTCCCTTCAGGACCACCAATTTGGTCAACAAAACCATCGGTAAACATATAAATCGCATCGCCAATGTTTAATTGGATTTCATGGTTGGTAAAGACCCTTTCTTCTTCCATTTGCTCTCCACCGATAGACTGCTTATCAGGCTTTATAATATGAACTTTCCAGTCTTGATAGTAGTAGAAAGGCAGGTTTGCACCTGCATACTGCGCTACACGGGTTTTGGCATTGTAGAGACAAACAGCTACATCCATTCCGTCTCTGGATTTTGCTTCTTGAACATCTTGTTTTAAGGTTTTGCGTACACCAATATGCAAGTGATACAAAATGTCGGCAGGGCGATAAATTTTTCGCTCACGGACAATTTGGTTAAAAAGCATGTGTCCAATCATTGTAATAAATGCTCCAGGAACGCCATGCCCCGTACCATCGGCAACAACAATAATCCGTAAATCCCCATCAGCATGAAACCAATAAAAGTCCCCTCCAACTATATCTTTTTGCCGGTGAATGACGAAATAATTGCCTAAATACTTCTTCAAAGTCGCTTGGTCTGGCAAAAGGTTTCTCTGAATACGTCTTGCATAACGCAAACTTTGACGCATCCACTCTGTTTTCTCTTCTAACTCTTTCTTTTGCTCTAAAAGTTCTTTATTTAACTTATCTAATTCCTCATAAGCTTTTCTTAACTCTTCTGTAACCTGCAATTGTTTTTGTTCAATGACCATACCTGCAACATCTGCCAAGGAATTCACAAAAGTAATTTCATCTAATTGCCATTCTCTATATTGGTGGTGTTCCACGCTGATAATGCCGCGGATTTCTGCACCTACTAAAATTGCTGCATCTAAAACAGCGACAGTTTCAGAAGGTTCATACAACTTTTCTGCTAATTCTTTTGTTCGTTCATCCTTTGCAACATCCGAAACGGCAATGATGCGCTCTAATTCTAAATATTGAAAATAAGTATGATAATCTTCTTTTTGAATACGGATACCTTCGTCGTGTTTATGTTGAATTTTTTGTGCTACTGCCATACAGCGAGCTCCCTTGTCTTTATCTTCAAAAACCCAAATACTTACTCTATCGGCTTCTAAGGTCTTTAAGCCCGCTTCTGCAATAATCTTAAACGCTTCTTCTGTGTTCCCTGAACGAATAGATGGGTGTTTAGCTAATTTTAATAACGCTTCTTGCTGCCGTTGAAGCCTAAATTCTTGAAACTTTTGTTCTGAAATATCGGTTAATACTGCAATGGCTTTTATAGGTTTCCCATCAGAACCTACGACGGGTGTCACACAAGCAATCACCCAGAAAAATTCCCCTTCTTTGGTTCTCAGTTCTAATTCATGTTTCCATACTTTATCTTTTTTTATGAACTCCATCATCGTTTGATAGAGCTCTTCAGATTGTCTTCCAGAACGTAACATCGTAAAAGGTTTTCCTTTCAGCTCTTGCTCTGTATAGTGCGTTACTTTGACTAATGCTTCATTGACGTAAGTAATAATGCCTTCGGGAGTGATTTCACAAAGGTAGGCGGTATTATCCAGCGCACGCATGCGCCCAATGAGCTCTAATTGCATCTTGCGTAGCTCATCATTGGCTTTTTCTAAAATCTCTTGTTGTTTCCTTAATTCCTGCTCTTGTTTTTGAGCAATCTCTAACGCTGCTGCTAATTGCTCCGCCTGTAATTTCTGTTCGGTTATGTCAAAACCTACACCGATGTATTTATAAATCTGTTGTTGGGCATTTAACACGGGAGTAATCCCCAAGGTTAACCATTTACGATTTCCCTCTTTTGTGCGGATGATTAACTCTCCACGCCAAAAATGCCCTTTCGTGATGGTTTCTTTCAAACGCTGCAAAACTTGCTCCTGATGCTGACGCTCTAACAACAATTCAAACGGCTTTTCTAAAATTTCCTCCTTTGTCAATCCCGTTAAAGTTAAATAAGCCTCATTGATATAAGTAACGTTCAGTTGCGTGTCCAACTCAAACATAATGGCTGCATTATTAACCGCATTGATTTGCCCTTGTAATTCCAATTGCGCTTTTTGAATCTCCTCATTCGTTGTTTTTAACTCTTCTAAGTTTTGTCTCAGTTCTTCTTCAATGGCGATGTTTTCTTCTAACATTTGTCTTAATTCCTCTTCAATCGTTCTTCGGTTTCCTTGTTCTATTGCCAAAGAAGCCATTTCAGCTAGCGCCAACAAAAAGGTTTGTTCATCTGGATACCACGGATGCCCTTTTTCCCTTTCTACACTTAAAAATCCAACTAGCGATTCATCTAAGGTAATTCCTACAAGGGCTATGGCGATTTCTTTTCCTTTTAACCAAGGTGTTTCAAGCAATGCTTTTAACAGCGGTTCCTGCGAAAGCTGCGTACTAAATAATGCTTGCTGCTCTTGTAAATGGTCCCATAAGGGTTCATAGTTAGCTTTTTCCAGTAGCCATTCTATTGTATAAAGATGTTTTTTTTGTGCTCGTTCATAAAGGTCTGCTAAAACAAAGTGTTGTTTATCTAAAAGCCATAATCCTGCTCGTTGTGCTTCTAAGACTTCTGCTGCTGTTTGTGTAATGAGCGAAAGGGCTTGCGTTAGTTTTCCTTGTTTAAAAGCAGGCGCTTTAGTTAGCGATTGTAATGCTTGTTGTTGTTTGAGCAATCGTTGTTCTGTTGCTCCATCAGATTTCCCGTCGCTGACTTCTGTTAAAGTATATTGCGATAAATCTACAGGGATGATTTTTACCCATTTTCTTCCATCATCGCTTTGAGATAGGATAGCAGGCACTTTTACTTTTGTTCCTGAGCGTCCAACGAGGGTAAGCACTCCTTGCCATGGGAGCGCTTTAGGGAAGTCTTCTATGAACTGTTCTACAGGGTTCCCTTGCATTTGTTCAGGACGGAACATTAAAAGGTCTGCTACGACCTCATTGACCTTTATAATCGTTCCTTGTTGATCGGTCTCTATAATCCCCAGCCCCTGCTGAATAAAACGAACGTTTTGCTTTAGTTGTTCAATAAGGGTATTAACTGCCATAGGAACGCCCTTTTATGTAGCGAAATTAAGTAAAAATATTCAAAACAGAAGATTGTTTTTTTACTCATCTTTCCACTGCGGTTTTCGTTTTTCTACAAAAGCCTTCATTCCTTCTTTTTGGTCATGCGAAGCAAATAGTAAGTAGAAATTCTTTCTTTCGTAATAAAGTCCTTCTTGTAAAGAGAGTTCATGGGCTTTTAAAATAGCATCTTTTGCCATACGCACAGCGAAAGCAGGCATAGCAGCAATTTCTTGGGCTAATTTCAAAGCTTCTTCCAAATAAAGTTCCTTAGGGACTACCTTATTGACCAGTCCCCATTCGTACGCTTGTTGAGCAGAGAAGAATTTTCCTGTTAGGATGAATTCCATAGCGCGGGCTTTTCCGATGGCTCGGGTAAGCCGTTGTGTGCCCCCTGCCCCTGGAATAACCCCGATTTTAATCTCAGGTTGACCAAATTGAGCGGTTTCTGAAGCCACAATCATATCACACAACATCGCTAATTCACAACCGCCACCTAAAGCATAACCACTTACTGCCGCAATAATCGGTAACTTCACCCTTTTAATCCGGTCCCAGACCTCAAACATCTCTTTTTTTGCCATAGAGACCGCCGTAGCATCCATCATCTCTTTAATATCTGCCCCTGCAGCAAAGGCTTTTTCGTTGCCTGTCAATACAACGACTTTAGTTCGTTCCTCTTTCTCTAAACGCTCTAAGGTCGTTGCTAGCTCTTCCATCAAAGGTGTGCATAACGCATTCAGTACCTTAGGACGATTTAATCGTATTAACGTCACCCCAGGACGAATGTCCTCTTCTACGATAAGGTATTGTAGTTCCATCATAAAAAATCAATTTCACGCAAAGATAGCAATATTTGCAAAAAAGCATTTTTTACTGCAATCTTGCGTTGGTATGCCAAAGGGATTTCGTTGGTGGTTGCTTACAGGCGTTGTGATGACCCTTATCATGGTTGCTTTAGGAGGTATCACTCGCCTAAACGAAGCAGGACTTTCTATTGTAGAGTGGAAACCCATAAGCGGCGCTATCCCCCCTATGAACGAAAAAGATTGGAAAAAAGCCTTTGAACAATACAAACAAATCCCTCAATACCGCTTAATCCACGCCCACATCACCCTAAGTGACTTCAAACGAATTTATTGGTTGGAATTTATCCATAGACAATGGGGAAGACTAATGGGTGTGGTGCTATTGGGCGGATTACTTTATTTTTACTTTAATGGCATTGCCAAAGGAATATGGTTTTGGCGACTTGCACTTTTGATGTTCTTAGGGGCATTACAAGCTTTCTTAGGTTGGCTAATGGTCAAAAGTGGTTTTTCTTGGGGACCAAGGGTAAATCCTTTAATGCTCATGGTCCATCACTTAGCCGCTTTGACCCTCTACAGTTACCTCCTTTGGCTCAGTGTAAAAAGTGGAAGTTGGAATTTTTTGCAATTTCGTACTTCTTCTAAAATCCTTTATGGATTTTTATTTATTCTGCTTTTACAAATGCTTTATGGTACTTTAATGGCGGGTTTTAGAATTGCTCCTATGGCGCCTACTTACCCGGATTTTTGGGGTGAATACTTTCCCACTTCGCTTTGGCAGCCATCGCTTGGAATAAAAAATTTGATTTACAATCCTACTTGGATTAATTTCGTTCATAGGCATTTACCTTGGCTGCTCTTGCTTTTGACCTTTTATTTAAAAGATTATCGTCTTGGATTGTTAGTGCTTGTACAGATGCTTTTAGGTATTTTCACTTTAATACAAAGCAAAGTACACGTTCCTGTGGGGTTTGCGGTAAGTCATCAGGTAATGGCTTGGTTGTTGTGGAGCTATGTATTGTTATGGCTGTGGTATCGTAAATAACAAAAAAGGGGGACGTTTCGTCCCCCTCCGTTTCACCACCATACGAACTTCTGCGAAGCAAGCACTTCTTGCGTCTTGGTGTCTACAATATGATAAATATAAATCCCAGGTGGTACTAGCGCCGTACCTACTTCGAGTGTTGGAGCCTTTAGGGTTTTGCGTACCACTTCTCTACCTTGTAAATCATAAAGCACGATGGTTAACTGTTCTGTTTTCTCAGGATAATGGCTTAACATCAAAGTCTGCTGTTTTAGATACAAATAAGGTAGTTGTTCCCCTATTTTCTTTGTAGTACTTACTATTGGATTTAGTACAAAATCAACGCTATCTATTTGTACCCACATACCTGTGGAGGTTGTTGGTGCTTGAGCCAAAAATAATATTCCTATACTATCTGGGCGATCGTTATAAGAGCTAAGGTCCACTACAAAAGGTGTATAAGCTGTTATGCCAGGTGGAATATAGCCTTGGAACGATTGGGTTTTATTTGGATTTTTTAATGTTACGATGACGGTTAGACTGTCAGTGTTAGGGTTAAAATTACTGCTTTTAATATACATGATTAGACTATCGGTTTTTTTATTCGCCGGTCCATTATAGGGGATGAATGGGGGAGGGAAGATAGTTGTACTTAAGTGTCCGTAGCTAAGTACAGCAAACATTGCTGGGGAGCCTCCTACATTATATCTGCGCGGTTCAAAGCGTACAGCTTGATTACCTTCATAAGCATCTGTTGTTGGACGTAGCGAAGTTACAACACTATCTACTAGTGGTAGGGTACCTACAGGATTACCTCCAAAAGTAAGAGTATCATTAGATAAATATGAGGTGGGGAAAATAGTTGCCCAATTAGTGGGATAATCGTAGCTAACAGGTGCCCATTGTTCAAAGCCTCCATCCATTGCAGGTGATACAGAAGCGCCTACTCCTGCACTAAACACCAAGCTATCTACTATTAGTTTGCTTCCTGGAACCTCACCGCTAGCCATAATAATATACATATACCCGTTTGTTACAGAAGGAATAAAGATGGTTAAAGGTACTGTAACTACAGTATCTGTAGTGTCTGCTCCTCCATGTTGAATAGAAGCTTCTACAAAAGCAACAATTTCTTTTGTTGGGTCAGTAACAACGAACTGAAATTGTGCTGTATCTGCAGCTGTAGTCATATACAGTGCTTTGAATGCAATGGTAATTCCAAACCCGTTATAAGAGAAATTATCTTGGCGTACTACAGCAACTCCTCCTATAGTATCCGAACCGAACTGGTAGCTTTCTAAAGAAATAGATAAGATACCATCTAGTCCAGGGGCATAGGGACGTACATTTCCTAAAGGCATATTTAGGTAAGTACCCGCTGCCGACATCGTAATCCACTTGCTCCAACCCGAAGGGTAATAATATAAGGTGTCTTTACCCCATTGCTCAAAAGTGCCATTGCTAATAGTTTGGGCATGCAACAATACCCAACTGCTTACTAATACTACAATCGTTCTCCACATTGCTAAAGGAATTTAGTTTCAAAGGCAAAAGTAAATAATCTTTTCTTTAGTGCCAGCTTTGACAAAGTATTACCTTACGCATTCTGCTTTTTTCTTTACTTTTGTACGCTGCATGGAAGACCTACTAAAAACGATTGTCCATGCTATTGAAGAGAAAAAAGGATATGACATTTTAGTTTTAGACATGCGTCCGCTTAATAGTGGCGTTGCAGACTTCTGGGTTTTATGTAGTGCGGACTCCGACAAACAAGCCCAAGCCATTGCCGATAATATTCGTGAACACATGCGCAATCATCAAAACACCTCTCCTATTGGCATGGAAGGCTATGAACAAGGAAGATGGATTTTAATAGACTATGCTCAAATCCTCATTCATATCTTTCAGCCTGCTGTTCGCGCTTATTATAACTTAGAAGAGCTTTGGGGCGATGCTCCAATCTTGCAGTTTTAGACATCAAAAAGCGCCAAAGTGTCGTTAACCATAGCCTATGGAACAACTTTTGCCTTATAAAACCATGCAATCTATATTAAAAAGAATTATGCTGCGCATCCTTGTTGGGTTTTTAGTCATTTTTGTCTTTTCGTGCAAGGGGCAAATAAAGCGCAAGGGGGAAAAACCTCCCGTGCTTAGTCGCTCTATTGAACAAATGCAAAAGGAAGCAAAAGTCCAACGTCCAGAACCAAAGGTAAAGGTAACTGTTCCTGATTTTCGTTATGCAGCGAAGTTAGCAGCGCCTGCTGTGGTCCATATCCGTGCCCGAGGCAGCGTAGCAATCCAAAAACCTCCTGTCCCCTTTGAACATCCCTTCAAAGATTTCTTTGAATTTGAATTCCCTGAACGTCCTATACCAAGAGAAGGGCGTGGCTCAGGCGTTATTTTGACCCCCAAGGGACATATCGTTACTAACTATCATGTCATCAAAGATGCAGAAGAAATCATCGTTACCCTCTATGATAACCGCAGTTTTGAAGCCACAGTGCTGGGGGTAGACCCTACAACCGATTTAGCCCTGCTAAAAATAGATGCTGATAGCCTCCATTTTATCCCGTATGGCAATTCTGATTCTGTAGAAGTAGGTGAATGGGTCTTAGCCATAGGCAATCCATTCAACTTATCTTCCACTGTTACAGCAGGGATTGTTAGTGCAAAAGCACGTAATATCCACATTCTTCAGGACCGCTACGCCATTGAATCATTTATTCAAACCGATGCTGCAGTGAACCCAGGTAATAGCGGCGGCGCTTTAGTTAATTTAAAAGGAGAACTCATCGGAATCAATACCGCAATTGCTTCCCCTACAGGTGTTTACGCAGGATACGCCTTCGCTATCCCTGTTAATATCGTAAAAAAAGTTGTAGATGACTTACTAAACTTTGGTGAAGTCCAACGAGGCTTCTTAGGTGTTACTATCCGAGATATGAATAGCGAATTAGCCGAAGAACTCGGTATTGCTACCACAGAAGGTGCTTTAGTAGACAGCGTCTTGAAAAACAGCGCTGCTGAAGAAGCAGGTATCAAACCTAAGGATGTTATTATCGCTGTAGATGGTAGAAAAGTAAGAAATACTTCAGAGCTGATTGGTTACATAGCTCGTAAACGTCCTGGTGAGAAAGTAGAAGTGACACTCATGCGGAAAAACAAAAAGATTACTGTTACTGCTGTGTTAAAAAGCAAGGAAGGGAAACGTACAGTCACTGCCGCTGCCAAAGCTGATTGGGTAGAACCCTTAGGCGCCAAGTTAAGCCCTATAGCTAAAGAAGAGGCGAAAAAACTCGGTGTAGATGGCGGCTTAAAAGTATTAGAACTCAAAGAAGGAGGGGTATTAGACCGCTATACCGATATACGAGAAGGGTTTATTATCACTCACGTAAATAAAAAGCCTGTTACTTCTATTGAAGCCTTAGAAAAAGCCTTAAAAGGCAAAACGATGATTATGCTCCAAGGAAAATATCCCCATGTCCCCGGAACGTTCCACTATGGTTTCCGACTTAATTATCCGTAAAATGCCATGGAGTACAAAGATTACTACAAAATCTTAGGGGTTTCTCGTAATGCAACCCAAGAGGAGATTAAAAGAGCTTATAGAAAATTAGCAGCAAAATACCATCCTGATAAAAACAAGGGAAACAAGGAAGCAGAAGAGCGCTTCAAAGAAATTAATGAAGCCTATCAGGTTTTAAGTGACCCTGAAAAACGAAAATTGTATGACCGTTTAGGTGCCAATTGGGAGCGTTATCAAAAAGCAGGTGCACAAGTTAACTGGGAGGACCTCTTTCAACAATCCGGTGGCTATACCTTCACCTTTGAAGATTTAGGTGACTTTTCTGGTTTTTCTGACTTTTTTAAATTTTTCTTTGGTGGTGGTTTTCGTCAACGGCAACGTAAAGGACAAGATTATGAAACCGTTTTGCCTATTACTTTAGAAGAGGCTTATCATGGGACAACGCGTGTTATAGA
>WFXK01000322.1 GCA_015490695.1 Bacteroidota bacterium
GATTTATACGGACCTATAGGTGTGATGGGCGACCATGTGCACCCTAAGGGGACGTGGATGGCTTCTTATCGTTTCATGTATATGCCTATGCCGTCATTATTACAAGGTAGCGTTCAGATAACAGACCAAGAAGCGGTGTTACAGCACTATAAAAGTGTTCCTCTTGAAATGGTTATGCAGATGCACATGGTAGGGGCTATGTTTGCTCCATGGAAGCACATCAATGTGATGGTCATGGTTCCTTATATTTATCATAGAATGGACATGTTAATGCGTAGTGGTGCTTCCATGCAGATGGTTAGTAAGGGATTTGGAGATATGAAAGTGAGTGTTTTATATAGTATTGTAGAAAAGGAGCGCCATTGGTTTAATGGGCAAATCGGTTTTAGTCTACCTACCGGACCTTATACGTTACGTATGGCAAATGGGATGTTGTTTCCTTATCCGATGCAGTTAGGCAGTGGTACTATAGACCCTTTGTTGCGGCTTACTTATAGAGGTTTTTCGTCGCAGTGGAGTTGGGGGATGCAAGGAAGTGGGCTGCTGCGTTTATATAACAATGCTTTACATTATCGTTTAGGGAGTGTTTTGCAGGCGACGGCGTGGTTAGCGCATCGTTGGTGTACATGGCTAAGCGTAAGTGCACGCCTGTCCTTTAACCAACAAACCCGAATTGTGCCTGCACCAGCAAACCAAATAGTGCCTGTAGCATCGCCTTTAGCAGATGCACAGCGCAATAGCGGAAGCCGACGCCTCTATGCAAGCCTTGGTGTGAACCTCCAACCTTTACCTTATTTAAATATAGGTATAGAAGGGTTCTACCCCCTCTATCAAAGAGTATCGGGTATTCAAATGCGTCAAGGGACTTACGGCACTATAGGTATCCGAACTCTATTCTAATAACTGCAAAACTTCTTTTACTGCTTTAGTTGTTCCCCTTAAAGAAGTTAAGGGGAACAATATTAGAAATGATATGAGACCCGCTACAGTAGGTGAGTGCCTATTAATAATACCAGCAATAGTACAAGGGGGGATAGTGTAAGATTATGGTTAAAAGTATAGATGGATAGCATGGTTTTTTACTAACGTTCCTAAGAAAGCCACAGTCCATTAGTTTGGAGCGGGTATCATTCCTCTAAAAACTTTCCCTATTTTCGCCCCTTCTATGGGTCCTCGGGCTATACGAAAACGTATTCTAAAAATCCTTCGTAGTAACTATCCCTATCCTTACTATCCCATTACTCAACTTCAACAACATCCCTTATTGCGAAAAATCTCCCATGAACAAATACAAAAACAAATTCATAACTTAGTCCAAGCAGGTGAGTTAGAATACAATAAACGCCGAAACGCTGTACGACTAAGACTTTATAACAAAACCTACGAAGCACAATTTATAAAACCTGCAGATCTCCCTAAGCGCGCTATTGTCTACGTGCCCGAATTAGATAACTTCGTAGAATTAGATTTACAAAACCAACCTGTCGTTTTAGAACCCGAACAAAAAATAAAGATTCGGATTGTTCTCCACAATAACAAACGCGTATTAGCGGTTTTAGAAGAGGGTAGTACAAAGGCGGTTCGTTTTGTAGGCAACGTAGAGCGTCAAGGAGGGCAATGGGTGATTTATCCACAAGGGCAATCGCTTTACATGGATGCCCCTTTTGCTCATCTCCATCCACAAAACAAAAAACGCGTAAAACAGGGTGATAAAGTACTTGCAAAAGTCGTTCAATGGCATGGGCGTTTCCCAGAAGCTATCATCATAAAACGCCTTGGGAAAGTCGGTGAACATGAAACAGAAATCCATGCCATCATAGAAGAGTTTCATTTACCTAAGAAGTTCCCAGAAAAAGTGCTTAAAGAAGCAGAAGCCTTACCTGATGCTATCCCGGAAGAAGAGTACCAAAAACGAAAAGATTTCCGCGATAGACTTACCTTCACCATAGACCCTGAAGATGCTAAGGATTTTGATGATGCGTTATCCTTCAAGATTTTAGACAATGGACTTTACGAAGTAGGTGTCCATATTGCCGATGTCTCCTGGTATGTTGCCATGCAAAGCGCCTTAGATAAGGAAGCGTATAAAAGAGGTACTTCGGTTTATTTAGTAGACCGAACCATACCCATGCTGCCACCACGTCTTAGTAGCAACCTCTGCTCTTTAGTTCCCCAACAAGACCGATTGACAGTCTCTGTGGTTTTCCATTTAGATGACTTAGCTCAGGTTCGCTCCGTTTGGATGGGTAGAACCATTATTCACAGCAACTACCGCTTAACTTACGAAGAGGCACAAAAACTTTTAGAACAATCTCAACCTTCCGAATTAGGTCAAGCAATAAAATATTTGCATTCTTTAGCGCAACAATTAAGGAAACGGCGTTTAGACGCAGGAAGCATCGCTATTGAAGAACCTGAAGTCCGATTTGAGTTAGACCCTCAAGGGAAACCCCTGCGTATCTTTGTAAAAAAACTTTTAGATACTAACCGACTTATTGAAGACTTTATGTTATTAGCCAATAGAACTGTGGCAAAATTCCTTTCAGAAAAGGGCGGGATGATTTATCGCGTCCATGACTACCCTTATGAAGACCGATTGAAAACCTTACAATTTTATGCCGCTATCTTGGGTCATCCCTTAGAACTCAATACCAGTGAAAGTTTAGCACTACAATTAAACCGTTTTGTTCAAAACATTAAAGACCCAACCATTTATGCGATTCTTTCCAAATTGACCTTACGCTCTATGACAAAAGCCGTATATTCTACAACGAATATCGGGCATTTTGGTTTGGGTTTCCGTTATTATACCCATTTTACCAGCCCTATACGGCGCTATCCCGATTTAGTCGTTCATAGGATTTTAATGCATTTATTGGAGAACAAGCCTGTGCCTTATACGTTAGCGCGCTTAGAACGGATTGCAAAACATAGTTCTGAACGGGAACGGGTCGCTATGGAAGCTGAAAGAGCTTCTATCAAATACAAACAAGTGGAATGGATGGAGCAACATATTGGGGAAGTATTTGAAGGAAGAGTAAGCGGTGTAGCGCCTTGGGGTGTTTATGTAGAGCTTACAAACCTTTACTGCGAAGGGCTTATTCATGCATCGCAACTACCCCATCCCCAACGTTATGATGAAAAAAATCAATATTTTTGGGCAGGGAAACTCCTTCTACGTTTAGGGCAAAAGGTAAAAGTGCGTGTCATCCGCACCGACCTGCGACGTAGACATATAGACTTCCACTTAGAAAAAGTTTTCTATGAGTGAATTTGCTCAATACAAAGAAGCCGTAGAGGATTTTTTAGAAAGTCTACCATGGAATAGTTGTTTTGATTCGTTGTTTGCGTATGTATTGCAGAATGGGGGGAAGCGCCTTCGTCCTATATTGGTATGCTTAGGTTATCGGCTTTTTGAAAAAAGTGCACCGTTACCGCTATACAGTGCTGCCGCTATAGAGCTTCTACATAATTTTACTTTAGTTCATGATGATTGGATGGACAAAGCCCTTTTAAGAAGAGGGAAACTCCCTCTTTATAAACACACCCAACCAGAAATCGCTATTTTAACAGGGGATGCTTTGTTTGCCTTTGCCTATTGGTACCTTCTACAAGACCCTATCAAAAACGCTAAAGAAGAACGACTAAAAGTCTTCACAGAAGCAGCTATCAAAGTATGCGAAGGGCAATACTGGGACCTGTATTACATCCATCATCCTCCTAAGGAAAGAGAATATTTGGAAATGATTAAACTAAAAACTGCGGCGTTATTAAAAGCATCGGTGCATATAGGTGCTTTGGCAGCAAACGCTTCTAAGAAGGTTATAGCGTCGTTAGTACAATGGTGTGAAGCCTTAGGTATCCTTTTTCAATTACAAGATGATTATTTAGACCTTTTTTCAGATAAAAAGGCTTTTGGTAAAGAGCGTGGCGGGGACATCATAGAAGGGAAACGTACAATTATTTGGTTTACAGCCCAGAAACATCTTCCTGAAAAAGAACGTCAAACTTTCCAATACCTCTATGAACGAGCACCCAGAGATGAGGCAGCTATTGAAGAAATCTTTCATTTGCTAAAAAACCATGGAATTGACCGCCATATTATTAAAACGCTTCAGAAAAAAGCCCTTTACTTAGAACAACAACTTAAAAACTTCCCTTTTGATACCGCTCCCTTAAAGACCTTGTTAAACTACTTGATAAATCGTCAGCAATGAATAGCATTTTCTATTCGCTATACGTAACCCCTGTCTCTTCTATTTTGTTTGTTTTAATTCTCGGCATCAGCATAGTGGATTTGCTTTTTCCTAATTATCAATTAAAGTTTCGTTTAGGCTTCAATCCTTATTTAGTTTGGCACGAACGACAATATTATCGTTTGTTAACCTCTATGTTTGTTCATGGGGATTTTTTCCATTTGCTTTTTAATCTGTTTACTTTTTACTTTTTTGCTTTTGTATTAGAGCGGCAGTTTTATCAAAATTCGTGGCATACACTTTTATTGGTATTACTTTCTCAAGTGATTAGCCATTTACCAGATTTATTGCGTTATAGTCATCAGCCTCGTTATTGGAGCATAGGGGCTTCGGGCGCTATCATCGCTATTGTTTTTAGTTTTATTTTGTTTGAACCCACGGCGACCTTGTTAGTGTTTTTTGTTCCCATGCCGGCATGGGTCTTTGCCATCGTGTTTTTAATTTTTAGTATAATGATGAGTCGTCAAGGCAATGACAACATCAATCACATAGCACATGTTGTAGGCGCATTAACAGGTGTTGTTATTACGTTAATTCTAAAACCACAGACTTGGGCGATAATTAAGTTTTACCTTAGTCTTTAAGGATTTTTATCATTTTTTTATGAGGGATTCCGACTTCTAAGAACCAATTAGAAATCGGTTTATAGCCTAGGCGTTTATAGAAGGGGATGGCGTCTTTTCGGGCATGCAGCAAGATAGTTTTATATTCCATAGATTGGGCGAAGGTTTCAGCAAGCCGCACTAAAGCAGTTCCTAATCCTTGTTTTTGAAAAGCAGGGTCTACACATACTTGCCGCATCTTTACTGTAGCTTTGTCTAAGGGTTTAAGGCTAAGGGTTGCGATACATCGGTTTTGTAGCCAAAACCCAAGATGCCAATCGTTTTTTTCTTGCATAAGGTCTTGAGGATGGAATTGCAATCCTAAGGGACGGCGTAGGACTTTTTCTCTTAGTACGACACATTCAAAATAGGCACGGCTGCCAAAAGGCGCCAGCCGAAAAACAACTTCCCTAACCTCTGAATGCACTAATACCGGTGATGTCATAGCCTGTTATTAATAAATGAATTTCATGCGTACCTTCATAAGTGATGACAGATTCTAAATTCATCATGTGGCGCATAATAGGGTAATCGCTAACGATTCCCATGGCGCCTAAGATTTGTCTGGCTTCACGGGCAACCCATAAAGCCATAGCAACATTATTGCGTTTTGCCATGGAAATCTGTGCGGGCGTTGCTCGGTCTTCGTTGCGTAATTGCCCTAAGCGAAAAGCCAACAACTGTGCCTTGGTAATTTCTGTGAGCATTTCTGCTAACTTCTTTTGAATCAATTGGAAAGAAGCGATAGGCCTATTAAATTGTTTTCGTTCTAAGCTGTATTGTAGTGCTACGTCGTAGCATTCCATTGCTGCGCCGATAGCGCCCCAAGCGATTCCATAACGGGCGCTGTCTAAGCAGGTTAATGCTGCCCGCAACCCTATGGCTTTGGGTAAAAGGTTTTCTTTAGGAACTTTTACTTCATTAAACACCAGTTCGCCTGTTGCTGAAGCCCTTAAAGACCACTTGTTTTTGATTTCTGGGGTAGAGAAGCCTTCCATACCTCGTTCTACAATCAATCCGCGGATGGTTCCTTCTTCGTCTTTCGCCCAGACAATTGCAATATCAGCAAAAGGAGCATTAGAAATCCACATTTTTGTTCCGTTCAAAATCACGTAATCACCTGCATCTTTGATGGTAGACTCCATACCTGCGGGATTAGAACCATGATTAGGTTCTGTGAGTCCGAAACAACCAATGATTTCTCCTTTGGCTAACCTCGGTAAATATTTTCTTTTTTGTTCTTCTGAGCCGAACTTGTAAATAGGGTACATTACTAAGGAGCTTTGTACGGAGCACAGCGAGCGCAAACCTGAGTCTACCCGTTCTACTTCTTGCATCATTAGTCCGTAGGAGATTTGGTCTAATCCTGCTCCGCCGTATTCTTGGGGGATATAGGGTCCGAAAAGCCCTAATTCGGCTAATCCTGGGATTAGGTGCAAGGGGGTTTCGCCTCGGTGGGCATACTCTTCAATAATAGGTACGGCATGTTCTTCCATCCAGCGCCGTACACTATCCCGAACTAACTTCTGCTCATCAGTCAATAGCTCATCTATCCAATAATAATCGGGTGGATTGTACTTTCGCCTTGCCATACCTTTTGCAAAAGTAGCAGCTCACCATCCTATCGCCAAACAGAAATTAAAGTTAAACTTTAAGTAAAGTTTATTAAATTGCTCTAATACAATAACTTTTGTTGCTTTAAATAAGTTTTCAAGAAGTTTTAGAAAGCAGTTATGAACGAAGGTGTAAAACTAAGAGGGGGTGGATGTGCAATAGTGTTTGGGTTTGGGACCTCTTTTATAGTAAAGCACTCCATCTTTTAGCAGTTTTCTTAAGTTGCGCAATGCATAGCGCATTCTACCTAAGGCGGTATTGATGCTAATGTTACATTGTTGAGCGATTTCTTTGAAAGAAAGTCCATGATAAATCCGTAGCACCAAGACCTCTTGTTGCTCGGGAGGGAGTCGTTTGATTAAGGTAGGAAGTTTTTCCAGAAGTTCATTTTGTTCTTCGGGAAGGGTTACCATGGAAGTTTTTTCATAAGAAGGTTTTTGTTTGTTGCAACGGCGATAATAATCAATAGCAAGGTTTTTAGCGATTCTTTGCAGCCATTGGAAATAACGTCCTTGTTCTTGATAATGGGCTTTTTGTAAAGAGGTTAAAACCCGCCACAAGGTCTCTTGATAAAGGTCTTTACACACCTCTTCATCTTTAACAATCCCTTTTAGCAAGCGTTGGATTTGATAGCGATAACGTTTTTCTAAAATTTCAAAAGCAGTTTTGTCTTGCTGCGTTAGAAATCGTTGCAGCAATGCCTCGTCTGCCCACTGCTGATAAGAAAACGCCATAGTGTAGCATTATCCCATCCGTGTAGCATTGCTGCATCCAAAGGCAAAATTAGGAAAAGAAAATCTTTTGCGCAACTTTTGTGCTTTATGACAAGCCAACAGCTAATTTCTTGTTTCTTCTATCATTTTTAACACCGTTTCAACGGCTTTGCGGTTAGGTTTATTATAAATAGAAAGCAAAATATCTTGTTTCTCCCAAGAAGTTAAATGGAAGTTTAACGCAGCACGTTCAAACTGTGGACTGGGTAAGTATTGGAATTCCACTACTTGAAATAGTCCCCGATACCAAGATGCGGCATAACGAAATAGTTCATCCGTTATAAAATCTTTTCCTTCACGGAAAGATAAAAAAGTTCCTCCGATGAGCTCTTTAATGTGGGCTAATACACTTTTTTCTTTTTCTGCAATAGCAGCTTCTCGCTGACTATCTCGGATTTGTAGAATCAAAACCCCTGAGGTGTTTTGCTCAAACCAGTCTTTGAAAGCATGAAGGAATTTGATAGAGAGATGTACGCCGAAGTTGTCTCTTATGCCCGCATCCATGATGGTTACGTAAGGGATTGTGGGAAGCTCTATGTAAGGGAGTACTAACGGAAAAGAAGCATTAGCGCGCAATACAGAACTGAATAGCACACTATCAGCACCACAACTTTTGAAATAGCGTTGAAAACTAACAGCGCTGATTTCATTGATGTAAGCATCGTTAAATTTCCTGGGAACAACTAAATAATCCACGGGTAGGGATGCCATAAGCAGTTGCCTTCCATCTACAGTAATCGTAGGAGAAAAAATCATGAGAGGAATTTTAGCTTGTAGCTCTAAAGGGCGATAATAGCTTAAAGGGCGTTCAAAAGGGATGTCAAGATGTTTGCAAAGGGTTTTTTCAAAAGTATAACCTCTATCTTTGTAGTATTGTTTGCCGTGGATAGAAAAATAGCGATAGGGTGGAAGGAGGAAATTAACGACGGCGCTAAATATAACGGAGTTAAGTAAGTCTGCAGAGATTCTTTGAAAGGGTTCTTTGCTGTAAAGGAAGGTTTTTTTAGGATCTTTTAGGCAGCGTTCTCTGTAGTAAGCGGCGCCAAGCATGCCTCCTGATGCCCCTGTAATGCATACAACATGGTCAAAAAAACGCCCATTTGTTAAAGAGTCTAAATACTGAAGCACACGAAAGGTCCATAATGCAGAACGTAATCCCCCACCACTAACATTAAGTAAAATGGCTAAAGGCTTTTCTTCTTTGTGTTTTGCTTTCCAATGGTTCAAAAGCGTACGCCCCACTTCATAAGCCTCCTGCAGCGATAAACTATCAATATGTTGATGAATACTATCTAAGGTATAAGGAATTTGAATGTCATAGCGCAATCCGAATAATTGATGAGGGCGGTTAAACCATGAAGAGCGGTTAATCCATACTAATAGGAAACCTAATAAAATCAATGCTAAAATACCCATTCTTCTGAACCAGAAAGAAAGGGCACCAATAAGCATGATGATGAAAGTAAACAAAATGATAAAGCTTGCTGCTGCAGGTAATCGTACCCAAGGTACTTCTTGAAATACACCCAGGAAGGTCAGTAACAACACAACAAAGAGTTCAAACAGCAGCGCATTACCATGATTTTGGTTTAGTACTCGTAAAATCATTCGGGTTTCTGCTTGGACATTCAATGGTGCTGCACGAATACGAAAGTCGGTATCAAGGTAGTATGTTACATAGTCTTGCATGCGTTGAATAGAACGGGCTTTATATAAAAGCGCTCTGGGACTTTGTAGTTCTCTTACTACTCGTTCACCGAAAAGTTGAATAATATCTTGGTTGGTTCGGGAGAAATACAAAACTGCTAAGGAGACGAACAAGAAAAAACCTGCGAGAAGACTTAAAAAATTGCTGAAGAAGGTAGTGATAGAAAGTTGTGGGTTATGGATAGCGAATCGGTAGTAGGCATCAAAGTAGCACCATAGGAAGATGAGGGGAAGCAGGCTGTTATTTAGACTAAAGCGTAAAAAAGGGCGTTTTTGGAAGATTAAAAAGAAGAAACGATAACCATCTAAGATATAGGTACTAAGATGGTAGGAGACAGTGTAGATGCCTAAAGCTAAGCCGATGAAGAAGAAGCTTTTGAAGTCGCTTTTTCCGAGGTATTCGGGTTCCCAAAATAGGTAGGGACCGCCGATACCTTGAGCAATATCGCCACGAACTAACAGGATTAAAATCACCCAGAAGAGAACTACAGATGGATGGCGAACAATTTGCGAACGGATAAGATGGACAGGCAAACTATAGTAAAGCCTTAGACTAAATCGTCCCAGATTTTGGAGATAAAGACCACTGATTTTCCAGAGTTTTTCTAAGGCGATGGAGGTTTTATAACCCAGTCTTTTAAGTAGCATTTAGTCACGGAGTAGTCGCTCTTTTAGGTATTCAATGGCTTTAGGTGTTCCTGTTGTAGCAGGTTCTGCGATGTAGTGGACTTTTGCTGTGGGGGGCACGGCGGGTTGCTTAGGGTCAACAACCACAATAGGGGCTTTCTCGGGAACGTAATCAATGAGCCCAGCAGCGGGATATACTACTAAGGAAGTACCAATGATTAAAAAAGCGTCGGCTTTTTCCGTAAGGGCTATAGCAGGCTCAATCATTGGAACCAATTCACCGAACCATACGACATGGGGGCGTAATTGTGCTCCGTCTTCTGCAGTCATCCCTAAGGAAATCGGCTCATAACCAATTTCGTAAATTAGATTCTCGTCTTTTTCACTACGTACTTTGGTTAGTTCCCCATGTAGGTGGAGCACATAGCGGCTTCCTGCTCGTTCATGGAGGTTATCTACATTTTGCGTGATAATTAACACATCTGCCCATGACTCCATTTCTTTTAATGCGAAGTGGGCAGCATTAGGCTCCACATCTTTTAGTTGCGCACGGCGTTTATTATAGAATTCTAATACCAGTTCAGGGTTGGCTTGCCATGCTTCTGGGGTTGCAACTTTATAAACGGGGTATTTTTCCCAGAGACCGCCGCTATCTCTGAACGTGCTTAAACCGCTTTCTGCGCTGATTCCTGCACCTGTCAGAACAACGACTGTAGGTTTATCTCCTTTTTTATAGGTTTCCCACCATCGGTCAATAGTAACCCGTTTTAGTGGCATTTTTAGCTTCTTTGAGCAATAGGTACGTAGTGGCGTTCTTTTGGACCGATATAGATTTGTCTTGGTCGGGCAATGGGCTGCCGTTGCTCCCGCATCTCCTTCCATTGGGCTATCCACCCAGGTAAACGCCCAAACGCAAACATCACTGTAAACATCTCTACAGGAATCCCTATCGCTTTGTAAATAATCCCTGAGTAAAAATCTACGTTCGGATACAAACGACGCTCTATAAAGTATTCATCTTGCAATGCTTTTTCTTCTAATTGTTTTGCAATGTCTAATAGAGGGTCGTGAATTCCTAATTTATTAAGTACTTGGTCGCAAGCTTTTTTAATAATCCGAGCACGAGGGTCATAGTTTTTATAAACGCGGTGTCCGAAACCCATGAGGCGGAAGGGGTCGTTTTTATCTTTGGCTTTATCAATCCATTTTTGTACATTGCCCCCATCTTCGTAAATACGTTGTAGCATTTCTATTACGGCTTGGTTAGCCCCACCATGTAGCGGTCCCCATAAAGCGCAAATGCCTGCTGCAACAGAAGCATAAAGATTCGCATGCGAAGAACCCACTACTCGCACCGTAGAAGCAGAACAATTTTGTTCATGGTCCGCATGTAAAATCAATAGTTTGTTAATAGCATCTGCTACTATCGGTTCTATGTGATAAGGTTCGGTTGGTAAAGCAAACATCATGTAAAGGAAATTAGAAACATAGTCTAAATCATTACGTGGATACATAAAAGGATGTCCAGAGCGTAATTTATAAATCCATGCGATTAAAGTAGGGAACTTTGCTAACAAGCGGGTAATTGTTAAATTCACTTGTTCTGGTGGACGATTAGGGTCTAAGGACTCAGGATAGAAAGCCGACATGGAGCAAACCATAGAAGCTAAAATCCCCATCGGATGGGCATTCAAAGGATAACCTTCAAAAAACTTCTTTGTGTTCTCGTGTACTAAAGTGTGATGTTTAATGTTTTCTGTAAACTCATTTAATTGCTCTTGCGTTGGTAGTTCTCCATAAATAAGCAAATAAGCGACTTCTAAGAAAGTTGCGTGTTCGGCTAATTCCTCTATAGGATAGCCTCTGTAGCGAAGGATTCCTTCCTCTCCATTGATAAATGTGATGGCACTGGTGGTTGAACCTGTGTTTTTGTAACCGGGGTCTAAGGTAATTAGTCCTGTACTACTTCGTAATTTCGTAATGTCTAATGCCTTCTCTCCTTCTGTCCC
>WFXK01000323.1 GCA_015490695.1 Bacteroidota bacterium
GAATTAGGATTATCCATGCTTCTTACATAAGGAGAAGCTAATACATCTTCTCCTACATAGAAATCGAAATAACCTTGTACATAGTTTTCCACAGCGTTACCAAATATATCTGCATACGACTCGTTTAAAGCTCCAGATTCTCCTGCATATACTAAATTAGCAGCATAATAAATCACTCCATGAGTGAACTCATGCCCCATAATATCTAAGGAAACCAAGTAGTCGCTTGCTTTTCCTGCTGGAGCACCTGCCATAATAATATCAGGGGGAATCCAAACAGCATTATCTATCAAATAGTTATTAATCCTTACCTTAATATACTTACCCTTATTATCTACACTCCATTGCTGATGCTCATTTAAAAAATAATCATAAGCCATCTCAACAGCCCAATGAGCACTGCCTCCGACTCTATCTTCATAGGTGTTAACAAAAGTGTTATTCGGGTCGTAGAAATCAGTTGCAGTATTACAAACAAAATTCTTACATTGTTTAGTTTCTATTCCTCTACAATAATCTATTAGACGATAGCGGTGCCCAAAAATATAATGAACCTGATGTGTCGTTATGCTCCTATATCCATTAAAAAGTGTATGGACACTACCTTGACAACAGCTACAACTATGTGGAAGATAACGTTCATAATGCGTTAAAGGAATAGTCTTTACTAACTCTCCTGAAAATGCATCTAAGTATATCTGTTCTATCGCATTTTGGCGATATACTACTACTTTGTAAGCCAGGAAGTAATTTGTAGAATCATATTTACCAGAGACAGACTTCCTCGTAAACACTAAAGAGATAGTTTTACCAATACTATCCCCTTTCTCTAGAAGAGATTTCACTTTTTCAAGAGCAGTAGCTTGATCTATTGTATCAGACAAAGAAAAGGGATAATTACCCCACAAGCGTGCAATATGTCCATTATGGGCAACTATCTTTCCATTATACAAATGTAGTATATATTCTCCTCCTTCCACTTTAATTCCCTTATAATGTTGCTGATATTTATAATGAATATATCCTAGTTCATCCATTTCTTGAGAAACAAGCTTCATTTCTACTATGGAAGGGATTTCTAATCTATCCCATATTTCCTCGGGAGTGTACGCTATGCCGGATTTGTCATTGCGCATCCATTCCTCAAGAGTTTGCGCTTGAATACTCCCTATAAATATCCCTATCAAAAACCATCTCAAAATCATAAGCACTTATTTTTTATTTTTCCCCAACCGCTGAGAAATAGCTTCTTCCAGCTCTCGGTTACGTTGTTCAAGATATTCTACCCGTTTATAAAGGGCATCTATATAAAGGTATTGTTCTTCTATTTTTTCTAATAGGATTTTCAACATATAACCGACTTCTACTCCGTAGGTTGCTACTTCGTCTGCTGATGGTACATTGGGCAGGTGTTTATGGCTACGGACGTAGTTCATTAGGCTATCCCAAGGCATTAGTTGATAATCTGGAGCAAATACATAATCACACCATGAGCCTATAGGGTCTACTCTAACTTCTCCACAATGAACGTTCCCACATACGGATAAAGCATAGCCTGGGCTTGGGGTTGTTCCAATACCTACTGCATTTCCCACTACCAACGTTCCAGGTACGCTTACCGTTGTATTGCCTCCTCCTAAGGTAATGGGTTTCTGGGTAAAATAATTGATTATCAGATTACCTACTCCTGTATATTCTATATAACCATTACTCCCATCAAAGCCCATTTCTAAACCGTTAATATAAGCATTTCCTGTACTCCGCATCCATCCATCAACAACTAAACGATAATTAATCCCTGACTGCACAAGTAATGGCTGCCCTACAACTAATCGCCCTAAAACCGTTACAAAAGTATTATTGTTCCCCAAACTGATGCCCCTACCGCTATGAAAGTTAACTCGTAGAATTTCCTTAGGATTATCTGAGAAAAAGTCTATAACGCCGCTTCCTGCATCATAACCAACACGTATAAAGCGTTTTGTATTGTCTAAAGCACAAAAACGAGCTACTCCTCGAACGTCCAACACCAAACCGCTGTAAGGATAGTTCACCGCTATGCTATCCTGCCAAACCCCTACTTGACCGAAATCATTGACCATTAAACCATAAAAGTCCCCAAAAGGATAATCACTATCCTCTCCCTCAACTAACAACAATGGCTGAATAATCGGCTGTGGTGATTTTATATGCACCTTTGCACGAGGGTCGCAAATGCCTATGCCTACTACGCCTGTCATTGGCATTAAAAAAACTTTTTCTTTCCACGATGGACCATAACCAAAAGGATTTCTCCAGTTCAATGCTATAAGGGATTTAGGCGAAGGGCATACACTCCCCCCACTGGGATTAGCAACCAACTTCCATGGGTCAGTTATTCCAACGACCTTCCCCATAGAATCTACTGTCAGCAACGCTCCCGCTTCAACACTATCACTCTTCAAAAACAAATCCTGCGTAGTCAATTGACCTAATATCTCTACTTGTGCCGTTAATCCTCCTACTTGAGGTCCAACCTTCACCGTATCGGCTCGCCACTGCATTACTCGCCCCTGCAACCATAAATCCCGAGTAACGCCTGTGCATACCGTATCGGTAATACACCCTATCCCTTGACTTATCCGCAACGGACCTACACTCAAATGATGTATCACATGCAAGTGCTCCGAAACCTGATCCCTAATAAACGTGGGTGCTTCTACGTGAAACGGATGCACTGGCACAGGTGTCCCTATCCCTACATACCCATTAGAACTTATTCGCATCCGTTCTACATTATTCGTCTTAAAAATTAAAGGTGCTTGGTCGGTCGTTCCTAAAAAGTGTATGGAAGAATCCAAGAAAGCATTACCTGTGGTAAGCCACTCTTCTTCGGGCTTGTTCTTTTTTTTAGCCAAGGGAACCATGCCAACATTCTGAGCAAAAAGACTACTGAGACTGAAAAGATAGAAGCTTACCAGTAGAAAAC
>WFXK01000324.1 GCA_015490695.1 Bacteroidota bacterium
TCCATATACCCGTGTAAAATGCCACTGCTTATAATGCAATTGACGAAAATCCCAATCCACATTTAAATGCAATTTTTGCGGTAATTTCGGTTGCTGAATAGGTAAACGGAATAAAAGACTATCTAAGTTCACATCATAACCTTTTAACTCTATTTGTCCTCGTAATAGAGGCTCTATGCCGATATAATAAGCAATAGGACGCTGAATGTAAATTCTAAGATGCAACAGCTGTTGATTTAAATAAAAACGTAGTCGTTCTGCTTTTAAGTAGTTTCCTGTAAAAAAGCAATTGCCATCTAGTTGGGAGACTTTCAGTTGATAAGCAGGGATATAGAGTTGGACATTGTGGAAGGTAATAGCGCCGTCGTAAGCGAGGTTTTTTAAATATTTAATTTGTGCCAATCGAGCGAGGTCTTCATCAGCAAAGAGTTTTAATGAGATTTCTCCTTGGGCTTCATGAGCTAAGGAAGGAATTAACAAAGCTAAGAGTTCAGCGGCTTCAAAACGCCCTTTTAGTTGTCCCCGAACCCGTAAACGATTAAGATTATAAAACTTCAAAGAGCCAACAAGCCATCGCTTTCCAACCATTGCTTGAATAGCATCAAAAGTGAAGAACGTTGCTTTAGCACTTCGTTGTTTGCCATTGCTTAAAAAACCATGAAAACGAATATTACGAATGCCTCGTTTTAAAGTTTTATGAATGATAAATCCGTCTCTGCATTGGTAATAAAGTCTCAAGGTGGGTTTTTTATTTCCTTTAAGGTAGCCTTGTAAAGAAATCACTCCTCCCATAGCATAAGGTTGAAAGCGTTTGCGAGCGTTTTCAGGTAAAATATCCAATAAAGTCCTTAAAGGAGCATCTTCAGCATGGAAGTTTAATTGAAAAAGTCGCAAAGCGGCTAATCCCATCGCCCCCTTAACTACTATAGGCACCCCTTCTAAAAACACCTGCAAAGAATCCAATAAATAACCTATTTTACGTTGTTTCTCAATCATAAAAGCAGTGGATAGGCGAAAAAAGCGGTTTTCTAAAAAAGGAATATTATCTTCACTTAGTGCAATAACCCTCCCCAAAGCATTAAAATGTTCAAACAACAATTGATGAGGAAAGATTTTTAATCGGCATCCGATAGAATCCCCCCAAAAACGATAGTTGCGTACCTGCGCAGGATAATCATAAACAACTTGTAAGCGAGTGATTACAAAAGTATCTAAACAGATTTCTTGAGGTTTGGGACGTAAAGGGTCGTATTTCTTAAATACTTGAAAGTTCTTTCTTTTTTGTTTATCTTGAAATAAATAAACCGAAACATCTTCTAAATAACACTGTGCAATCGTACGTCGCCACGGAATTTCATACCATTGCCAAAAATCTATGTTCAAATGCGCTTTTTGAATAAAAAAAAGTGGTTGTTTCAGCGAAGGATAACTACCTTGAACACGCACACCATAAAAATGAATGGTTATCGTCGCAGGAAAACGATAATCACCGATTAGCCATTGTTGAAATGTTACTTTAGATTGAAAAAGGTCTTCTAAAACGGCTTTTACTAAGGTATTGCGATAGGAATAAACAACCGCTACGAAGAGAAAAATATTACCAATGCCATAGAAAAAGAAGGTGATTAGCCAACGCACGTTTATTCAAAGAGGTCGTCCTCTTTTTTCTTTTTCTTTTTAATCTTTACTTTTTCCTCTTTAGAAACAGGTTCTGTTGCTTCTGTGGTTTTCTTTTTATAATAACCAAATCCGAAGGAAACACGCAGATAGCCTCCTGAAAACTTCGGAGCACTAACTTGTGGAACTTCATTACCTTTATATTTCCATTTTCCTGCGCTGTTGTTAAAGAAAGCACCTAATTCAGCACCAATGGTGTAAGAAAACTTTTCTTTTTTAATAAAACGTCCTCCGATTCCGATTTCTAATCTATTGTCGCTGGTAGTAAAGATTTCTGTGTTATTTCTATCAATGGGCACGTCACCGAAATAGAGGATTTCGGTATGATAGTTGGTTATGCGCATTTGGGAGGTACCACTCCAATAGCCGACATAAGGGTAAAGCAGCCATGGGGTTTTATTCCAGATTAAGAT
>WFXK01000325.1 GCA_015490695.1 Bacteroidota bacterium
ACCTTGAACTTTTGCAATATGTTGCCAATATAACTTTGATTGCATGAAAAAATGCAAAAAGGGGGGATGTACCCTTTCTTTTACTCTTACTTTAATTAAATAAGAACCAAAAATTACGTTCTCAGTATCTTCGTTAATCAGAACCGATATACCTACAGTTCCAGCTCGAGCAATGATTAAATCACCTTTTTTTACTAAAAATTTTTCTATATTTTTCCTATTGTCGGTAATTTCACAAAATGGCAGTTGGTCAATTTTTACTGAATAGTTTTCTATGTCCGTTGTTCTCAAAAGTTTTAAGTCTGTAGTTTTCTCAACTGCTTTGGCAGTTATTCCATAATAGACCTCCTCAGCAACCTCTCCCAATTTCACCACTTCCCACGTTTCAGGGATTTTTCCGATGGGGGATTGTTTTAGTTGGTGTTGTGGGGTTTGATAGAAAGAAGCAGAAAATTTTTCAAGGAGGTTCATGGGGTAGTTTTGTGTAAATGAGATAATTTTTGTTTTCTACACCAGCTATCCAGCCATAGGGGGAAGTACCAGCGTTCCAGTTGACGCACTTTTTTTTCTATGGCTTCGGCATTGCCGGGGATTACAGCTGTAGCGTATTGGAATAAAATGGGTCCTGCGTCGTATTCTTCATTGACTTGATGGATAGTAAACCCTGAGAGCGCCAAACGACTTTTGGCAACGGCTTCATGAACATGCTTTCCATACATCCCCTTACCTCCAAAAGCAGGCAATAAAGAAGGATGAATGTTAATAATAGGAAAATGCTTTAACAAAAGCGGAGGAATCTTTTTCAAAAAACCTGCTAATACAATACCTTGCACCTTTTGCTCGTTTAACCAATGGATAAGCGCTTCTAAATTTTCTTTTTTATAAATAAAATAAGGTAATTGCCATTGTTGTGCCTTTTGAATAATACCCACATTTACTTTATTGCTCACTACACAAACGATTTTATAAGAAGCATAAGCGTTCCTACTCCATTGATACAGCGCTTGGGCAGTCGTTCCAGAACCCGAACCAAAGACACCTAAGCGAATGCGCATCACTCAAAATAAAGATTTATCATTAGTGCTTGGGTTGTGATAGCATACTCAGGTTTAGGACGCTCTTCTAACTCAGGAATATAGATGTTTTTTAATCCGATAGCGTATTTGATTTCGGGACTTAACTTTACTTTATCTCGGTAGATACGTAGACCGAAGGCGATTTCCCAAGCAAAGTCTGTTCTGTCTATACGGATTAAAGTTGGGTCGCTGCGAACCCTTTTATCGCTCATTAAATTGATACTGAACTTAAATCCCGAATAGAGATAAGCACCAAAGTTTGCCCAAACGTCCGAATTAAAACGAATGCCAACAGGTAAATCCAAATAAGCGGCTTCTAATTTGCGAGTGAAGGTAGAATCAATTAAGCGAAACTTAAAATTTCTTTGTTGTAATGAGACTGTAGGGATAAATCGCAAGTCAAAACGTTTATTTAGTTTGGTGTTGGTGACCATTCCTAAGTTGATACCGGGGATTTTTTTTGTATAGACAGCGATTAGGGGTTTATTGCCTTGGTAGTAAAGTCGTTGGAAACGTACTTCGGAGATATTGACCCCCATAGCAAAACCTAAGTTAAATTTTCTTATATCGTAGTAGTGGTGGTAGTTTTGCGCTGTTGCGATAAAGAAAGCACAAAGTCCGATTATTTTTCTAAGACGTAGCATAAGCAGGCTCCAAAGCTCCAACGAAAGTAGTGAGGGTTTTGGTATCCGATTTGCTTACAAAGGTGTAAAAATTTTTGGGGTTTTGGGAATTGGGCTACGGAGGCGGGTAAATAGGCATAGGCTTCTTTATGTCCGCTAATCCATCCGCCAAGGGTGGGTAGAAAACGATGGAAATACCATTGAAAAAGGTTTTTAATGATGGGTTGTGACGGCTCGCCCGGCTCTAAAATAACCACTCTTCCACCTTTTCGTAAAACCCTATAAAGTTCTTTAAGCCCTTGTTCTAAGTGTTCAAAGTTTCTTACGCCAAAGCCTACGGTGATAGCGTCGAAGGAGTTGTCGGCAAAGGGGAGTTGTTCGGCATCTTCTTGAAGTAATTGAACAGGTATAGCAAGGGGATGTTTGGCTAATTTTTCTTTTGCTTTTTTTAGCATGGTTTCTGCGATGTCTATGGCGGTGATGCTTTGTAGGGTTTTTAAATGTTTTGCTGCTGCGATAATGAAGTCTCCTGTGCCTGTAGCGACGTCTAAAAGGGTTTTAGGTTGGATAGGACGAAGTAACAACACGGCTTTTTTCCTCCATAACAGGTCTAAGCCTGCGGTCATTACCCGATTCATTAAATCATAGCGATGGGCGATTTGATTAAACATGGTTTTCACTTGCTGTTTTTTCATAAGCGGATACCAATTACGGTGATGTCGTCAGTTTGTTCATTATCGCCCATCCAATGACGTAGTTCGCTGTCTAATAATAGTTTTTGTTGTTCCATATCGCGTGCATGGAGTTCTAAGAGCAGGTCGTAGAATCTATCGGTTTTATAGCGTTTATTGTTTGGTCCGCCGATTTGGTCTTGGAAGCCGTCGCTAAAGAGATAAAGCACATCACCTTCTTGCATCTGCAGACTATGTAGCGTATAAGTTCTTTCGTCTTCAAATTGTTGTCCGCCTACGCCGTATTTATCGGGTTTGAGTTCATGCAGAGTGTTGTTTCGTATATAGATTAAGGGACGATTGGCACCACTGAATAAAAGTTTTTTTCTTCGGACATCTATTTGACAAAGCGCAATTTCTAAACCATCTCTGGAGGTTTTGTTTCCATGTTGTTGGAGTGCAGCCCGCATGCGAACATGCAATTGAAAAAGGATTTCATGGGGTTTAAAAATGCCTTCAATTTCTACGATTTGTTTTAATAAAGTATTTGCCATGGCGGTGATGAAGCCTCCGGGAATACCATGTCCAGTACAATCAGCAACGGCTACAATCACTTTGCTTAGACGGGGAGAAAACCAATAGAAGTCACCGCTAACAATTGCTTTGGGTTTGTAATATAGAAACGAATCGGGAAAGCACTCTTTTAACACTTCGGGCGAAGGCAAGTACGCCTCTTGAATCCGCTTCGCATAACGTAAACTGGCTAAAATATCTTCGTTTTTCTCTTTGAGCTCTCTGTTCTTTTCTTCCAAAAGGGCTTTTTGTTCTTGGATTTCTTTTGTTCGTTCTTCTACTAATTGTTCTAAGTGTTGGTAAATCAAAGCGTTTTGAATAGCGATAGCAGCAGGTGCTGAAATCAGTTGTAATAATTCTATGCTCTGCGTAGAAAAAGCATTAGGCTTGCCTGGATGGTCTATGTAAAGTAATCCGAAGAGTTTGCCTTGGTAGATTAGCGGAACACAAAGAATAGAACGACAAAGATGTTTTCTTACATAGGGATGGTGTTTAAACAAGCCTTCGTTAATGGCGTCTTTTAACAATACGATGGTTTTTCTTTTGGCAGCGTATTCTATGATAGCGGGGCAGACAGGACTGAAATCAGAAACCAATTGTCTTTCTAAGTTGGTTTGGTAGCTACCTTGGTGTCCTTCTGCTCGGATGACAAATTCTCCTTGTTCTTCTAAAACGATGTAAGCGTTTAGAGCGCCGCTGTTGTCTAAGATAATGCGCATGAGTTTGTGGAGCAATTTATCTAAGTTAATTTCTCCAATGAGGGATAGAGAAGCACGGTTTAGTTCCGTTAGAACACGGGTTTTTTCTTGTAAACTTCGTTGTTTTTCCCAATAGGCACGACTTTCGTTGGCTAACAAATAAGTTTGGATTTCAGAAAGCGGTTTAAAAAAGACGTTAAAGGGTTTAGTTCTTTGGATGAGGTCTTTGGCTAAGTGGTTTTGTGCATCGGTGATGATGACGCGCACAGCATTGGGCCAGCGATTATAGAGTTTATCTAACAGCGTTTCTTGCGTTTTTGTGAGCAAAGCGCTGTCTATAATAGCTAAGACAATTTCTTTATTGTCAAAGGCTAATTGGTCTGTGATACGATAGGCGCCTTCTAAGTCACGAGCGATTTCTATGGTTGCGTCTTGCCATACTTTACTCAGTTCGCTAAAAAGTTGCTCACTTAAAGCAGTGTCGGGAGTAAAGCAAACAATATACATGGCACAAGTCGTTTTCCGTTTTCAAAATCAAAGATAGGACTTTTCCACAATTTCCACTTGCATAATCGGTAGACTATGGAAACCCGCAAGACTCCCAGTCCATAACGGATACTCCGCCAAAAGTTAATGGAGGAAGCTTCAGGGAAGTAGCGAGTTGGGCAACTGACTTCACCAATACGAAAACCGGCATAAATGGCTTGGGCTAACATTTCATTGTCAAAAACAAAATCGTCGGAGTTTTCTTCTAAAGGAAGCGTTTCTAAAACTTCTCTTCGGAAGGCTCGGTAGCCTGTGTGGTATTCGGCTAACTTGTGATTTAGTAAAATATTTTGTATGAAAGTTAAGAAACGATTAGCGATGTATTTATAAAGGGGCATTCCACCTTTTAGGGCGCCTTTACCTAAGATTCTGGAACCTAACATCACATCGTATAAATCATTAACAATAGGATAGACCAAGGCTTCTAACAACTTAGGGGTGTATTGGTAGTCAGGGTGGAGCATGACCACAACATCGGCGCCGATTTCTAAAGCTTTACGATAGCAAGTTTTTTGATTTCCGCCGTAGCCTTTATTGCGTTCGTGGGCAATAATGTGTTCTATGCCTAATTTATGGGCGATTTCTAAGGTTCTATCGCTGCTTTTATCATCTACTAAGATGACTTCATCTACTAAGGGGCGGGGGATTTCTCGGTAAGTGGCTTCTAAGGTCGCTTCAGCATTGTATGCAGGCATGACCACTACAATCTTCTTCCCCTTTAACATCGCCAGGCAAACTTAGCTAAACAATCGGAAAAATAATTCCACAAAATCAATAGCACCTATATGAGCAAACAGCAGTGCCCATAACACCATAGAAACCCCATGATAAAGAAGAATTTTTTCTTTTTCTGTTCCGAACGCCAGTGCAATTGCTGTCCCAATAGGAGGACTTAACACAGGTGGTGTTAATAACGCTGTGCCAAGCAATCCAAAACGGTCCCACAAGGTCTTGTGCCAAGCTTTCAGTTGCGTTTTATTTCGTTTTTTCCACAATTGTTGACGTATCCAATCACCAAAGTAAGTAAAAATGAAGATGCCTAAGATGCCTCCGAGTGCGGGAAATAAAAACCGTTCCCAGAAGTTAAATCCTGCAGCAATAGCGTAAATGACTCCTACCATGAACTTTACAGCACTTACTATAATGACCATCATATAATCTAAAACCATAGAGGTTCGGGCATAGGGAATGCTGGCGGGTTCAATTGGGTTTCAATCAAGGCTAAGGCGTTTTTAAAACGATGGGGGCGATAATCCAGTTCCACTTGTGCTTTGAAGATGTTGAGTGCGCTTTTTGCTGGGCGCTTTGCCGGCTGATTCAACGCCTCTGTCGTCGTCGGACGTATCAACTTCTTATCTAACTTCCAATGGTCTGCAATCAATTGTGCCATTTCATAGATGCTAAAACGTTCTAAGCCTGCGATGTGGTAGGTTCCTGTGGCTTGTCTTCGGAAAGCAGCAATACACCCTTCTGCTAAGTCCTCTGCAAAGGTTGGGGTACGATATTGGTCAATCACCACCCGAATAGTCTTACCCGCTAATAACGACTCCCTTACCCACAATACAATATTTTTCCTTGATAAATGAGGAGCGTAGCCATAGACTAAAGAAGTGCGGACAATGCAATGCTGCTTAGGTAAATAACGCCTTACGATGCCTTCAGCCTCTACTTTACTACGCGCATAAACCGATAAGGGGTTGACTCTGGCTTTTTCATCGTAAGGGTCTTTTTTGCCATCAAAAACAAAATCGGTAGATAAAAATAATAAATAAGCCTCATAGGTTTTGCACAGTTGTGCAATGGTTCGTGTTGCTTCTACGTTGATGGTATAGCATTTTTCAGGTTCTCGTTCACATTGGTCTACTTGGGTCATAGCAGCTGTGTGAAAGACCGCTTGAGGTTTAATCTCTTTAAAAACGGCTTTTAAGGTTTGTGTATCGGTGATGTCTACAGAAAAATATTTATAGCCTTGTTTATCTTGGATGCGATTAGGTCCTTTACTTAGGGCGAATAAAGTTAAGTCTTCTCGCCTTTTAAGGCGTTCTACTAATTTCGTTCCTACTAATCCGTTGGAGCCTGTGACAAGTACCCTTTGATGAAGCGTTTTGCTCAATGCAGCTTAGTTTTTTACCGTTATAACGACCTCTTTTTTCTCTTTGTCGTAGTCAATTAGTAATGTAGCGCCTTCTTCCACGTCGTTGTCTAAAAGGAAGTCAGCGATTTTATCTTCCACGTATTTTTGGACTGCTCTATTGAGGGGGCGGGCACCAAATTGCGGGTCATACCCCTTCTCTGCTAAAAAGTTTTTCATTGCTTCGGTAACCTCCATATTGTAGCCGATCTCTTTTACGCGCTTACTTAGCCTACCTAAGGCTAAGTCTACAATCTGTAAAATATCTTCTTTGGTTAAGTCGTTAAAGATGATAATATCGTCTATTCTATTCAAGAATTCTGGTCGGAAGACTCTTCTAAGGGCGTTTAATAAGCGGCTTTCTATGATTTCTTTGCTTGCCGCTTGTTTTGCTTTAGTAGAGAACCCAACACCTGTACCTAATTCTTTTACTTCTTTTGCTCCAACATTGGACGTCATGATGATGATGGTGTTTCTGAAATCTACTCTTCTTCCTAAGCCGTCGGTTAGGATACCGTCGTCTAAGACTTGCAGTAATAGGTTAAAGACGTCGGGGTGGGCTTTTTCTATTTCATCTAAGAGGATGACGCTATAGGGGCGGCGACGAACTTTTTCCGTTAATTGTCCTCCTTCTTCATAGCCAACATAACCTGGTGGTGCGCCAATCAAACGGCTGATGGAGAACTTCTCCATGTACTCGCTCATGTCTACTCGGATAAGCGCATCTTCCGTGTCAAATAAGTATTCTGCTAAAGCTTTGGCTAATTCGGTTTTTCCAACCCCTGTAGAGCCTAAGAAGATGAAGGAAGCGATAGGACGGGTAGGGTCTTTTAATCCTAAGCGGGAGCGCCGTATCGCCTTCGCTACCTTCTCTATCGCCTCATCTTGACCTATAATGCGCTTTTTAAGCTCTTTCTCAATGTGTTTTAATCGCTCTTTTTCCCCTTGTGCCACTTTTTGAACAGGAATTCCCGTCATAATTGCTACAACCTCTGCAACATCTTGCTCTGTAACAGGGAACCGTTTCGTTTCCAATTCTGCTTCCCATTGCGCTTGCGCTTGCTCTAATTGAACTCTTAATTTCCGTTCTAAGTCTCTTGCTTTTGCTGCTTCTTCAAAGTTTTGTCTTGCAACATGCTCTTGTTTAATGCGGTCTATTTCTTCTAATTCTTTTTCTAATTTTTTAATCTCTGGTGGTACAACGATATTTCTTAAA